>JBPYEE010000154.1:0-13273 GCA_051985095.1 Vicinamibacterales bacterium
GGCCGGATGAATTGCATCGTGTCGTAAACGGCGAGGCCGGCCGTGATCGACCCGCCAGGGCTGTTGATGTAGAGCAGGATGTCCTTGTCGGGATCGTCCCCTTCGAGGAACAGCATCTGTGCAATCACCACGTTCGCAACTGTGTCGTCGATTGGTGTGCCGATGAAAATGATGCTGTCTTTCAGCAGCCGCGAGAAGATGTCGTAGACACGATCCCCTCGGTTTGTCTGTTCGACAACCATCGGGACAAACTGGAGGCGTGAGTCGGACATAAGTGTTGACCGCCGCCGTTCCGATAGATTGATCAACAGGCTAATGGACCAATCAGTTAAGTTAATCGCTCAATGCCCAGCGTCTTACCATGCGTTGCCGGAATTCGGCGTGTTACTGCCGAATGCGGTTGGGATGGACTTTGGCGGATCACAGGGCTGGTCGCCTCCCAACCGTTATGGGCTTTCAAGACCTCGAACAGCGTTACGAACGCTCGTTCCGTGAATCGAGCGCCTCCCAGCGTACATAGAGATCGGCAAGGTCGCGCTCGATGCGCTGCACGTGCTCCAGTGCCTCGGCGATCGTGGCGGCGGACTCCTTGTAGAAATCCTGATGCGCGATTCTGTCGCCCAGCGCGCGCTGCTCGGCCTCGAGCGCTTCGATCCGGCCCGGCAGCGCATCAAGCTCACGCCGCTCCAAGTACGACAACTTCTTCGGAGCCGTCGCGGTCGCGGACGCGCTCTGTTGCGCTGAACGCCGCGACCCACGCGCGCTGCCATCGCCCGGTGATCGTCCCGCCGGCACATCGGCGGTGTCCGTCGTGCGCTGCCGGCGCCAGTCCTCGTAGCCGCCGACGAATTCCCGAACGCGATCGCCTTCGAAGACAAACGTGCTCGTCACGACAGCGTCGAGAAATGCCCGGTCGTGCGTCACGAGGAGCAGGGTACCCGGCCATTCGACCAGCTGCGCCTCCAGCAGTTCAAGGGTTTCGAGATCGAGGTCGTTGGTTGGTTCGTCGAGCACCAGCAGGTTGGCGGGACGCGCAAACAGCCGCGCCAGCAGCACCCGGTTGCGCTCGCCGCCCGACAGCCCCTTCACCGGGGATTGCGCACGGTCGAGTGGGAAGCGAAAATCGCGCAAGTACGCGTTGACGTGCCGCGACTGGCCGTTGATCGTCACCGTGTCGTTGCCGTTGCCGATGGTGTCGAAGACGCTCTGTTCCGGGTCGAGCTGCTCACGCTGCTGGTCGTAGTACGTGATCTCCACGTTCGCACCGCGCCGCACCTCGCCTTCATCCGGCGTCAACTCGCCAATCAACAGCCGCAGGAGCGTCGTCTTCCCGGTGCCGTTGGGACCGATGACGCCGACGCGGTCGCCGCGCATGATGCGCGCCGAAAAGCTACGCACCACCGGCCTCGTCCCGAACGCCTTGCTGACGCGGTCGGCTTCGAGGACCATCTGGCCCGACCCCGGCGCACGCTCAATCCGGAGGCGGCTGGCGCCGGGTTCCTCGCGGCGTGCCGCTCGTTCCCGACGCATCGCCATCAGCGCGCGGACGCGCCCCTCGTCACGGGAGCGGCGCGCCTTGACACCCTGGCGCAGCCACCCTTCTTCCTCGGCCAGGCGCTTTTCGAGCTTCTCTCGCCTGACAGCGTCGCTAGCCAGCCATGCGTCTTTGCCGCGACGGAACGCGGCGTAGTCCCCTGGCCACGACGTGAGCTGACCGCGATCGATTTCGACGATCCGCGTGGCCACGCGCTGGAGAAAGACCCGATCGTGGGTGACGAAGACGACGGCGCCCGCGTAGTCGCGTACCAATCCTTCCAACCAGACGATCGCCTCGAGATCGAGGTGATTGGTCGGCTCGTCGAGCAGCAGCACGTCGGGTTGGGCGACAAGCGCGCGCGCCAGCAGCATGCGCCGCTTCCACCCGCCCGACAGCGTGTTCACCAGAGTGTCGGAAGGCAGGGACAGGCGAGAGAGCACCAGCTCCACTCGCTGTTCGATGTGCCATCCACCGAGCTGCTCGAGGTCGTCCTGGAGGCGGCCGAGTCGCTCAAGGAGCCGGGTCGTATTCGTTTCCGCAACGGCAACAGCGGTGCGGTGATAGTCCGTCACCAGATCGCTCAGTCCGCCGAGCCCTTCGGCCACAACGTCGAACACCGTACGATCGGTGGCGACCGGCACGTCCTGCTCGAGCCGCGCAACGTGGACGCCCGGCTCTCTCGTCACCAGACCGCTGTCGGGTGCCTGCTCTCCGCTCACCACACGCAACAGCGTCGACTTTCCCGCTCCGTTCCTGCCGACAATCGACACCCGTTCGCCGCGATCGATCCGGAAGGCGGCGTGTTCGAACAGCGGCACGTGGCCAAACGCAAGCGAAATATCGTCGAGGGCGACGAGCGGCATAGACTCAGCGTACAAGCAAAGCGCCGGCGAACGCGCGGCGCCAGGACCAGCGATACACTTATCGGTCTGCATGACAGCGCTCTCAAGATGACGATCGCCTGCTACTGAGGCTACACGGCCCTCAAGCCGCTGCAGCGCGAGGCGATGGATGGGCTAATTTTGGGTGCGTTCCGCAGGAGCATAGCTCCGGCAACACAATGCCGCGGTCGAGTTCTGAGTAGCGCCCATCCATACTTGCCAGCTGTCGCACTGGTTGGCCACCTGAAAGACCGGAACTCGCGCGGGGAAAGTGCAGAATGTTCGCGGAGAGAGGTCGGCTGAACACTGCGGTCAATAGAGTTGTGGAACAATTCTCATGAACTCGACACCGCGCTGGCTCCGAGTTGTACAACCGGTTGCCCAAGGACTCTTCACGTGTCACAAGAGATTGAAATAAATCTGCGAATTCCTCAGGTCAAAGAACCAATCAAAGACGCACGGGGATGGCGCGCTTCGGCGTTGCCAGGGGACCTGCGGACGATGCGGCGCGTTGCGGGTCAGCTGCGTCGTGCGTTCACGGAATCGTGATGAATACGACCGAAGTCGACGCCCTCGTCCGCAGCGTCATCGTCCACCTCGGATTGCCGTTTGCGGTCCTGTCCGTCGTGGAGTCTCCAGCAGGATGGAACATCCAGGTCCGCGCCGGCACCGAAGGAGTAGTCCGTTTTAGTATCCCGGCCGGCCGACCACTAGCGATGCGGATCGCGATTCAGGAGCGGCTGGAGGCCGAGCTTTAAAGCCGGCAAAGACCCCGGCTAATCGTCGGTCCCCATGACCGTTGGCGCCGTTTCGGGCGGCTAGAGCCTAACCTACTGCGCGACGCTGGTGTTGCCGGTACGGTCGCGCGAGCAGCCCGAAGGAGTCGCTCCGCGTCACTCTCGTGGTTCCTTCGAACCTCGGCTGTGTATATCGGTCGCCGCCGGATCCTCCCGACGTTCAGACAAGGCGGCCATCAGCGCACGGAGGCGTTGGCGGTGTCGTAGCTTTCGCTTTCGGTTGACGTGGAACCTAGCCCGGTCACCGTTTTGCCGCGACGTATGTGCCTCCGTATTTCAGATTGTCTGGATGGGTGCCGGCGCATCTTCGCCGACCGCACTGCCGATCGCCGTCGGCTCGCTGTTCGTATCAGGCAGGGTGCAGACCTGCATCACTTTCCCTTCCGACACTTCAAGTTGTGCGATGACGGTAGCCTTGTGCCCGCCGTCGACCCTGGGTCGACAACCGCGCATCAACTGGGCGGCCCGCAGCGTGGCGAGGACGACGAATTGAAACATGCCGACACCAGGCGGACGCTGAATCACCGCGCACCCTTTGAGAAATGCGGTTTCAGGGCGATCAAGGGTGCGATCACTTCAAGCCCTTCACGAACGACTCGGGCGCGCATCACCGCCATCGAGGCGCCCCGTACCGATTTGGTTGCGACCGCGCCACGTTCCACACGTCGCCGCACTTCGTGCATCTCCAATAGCTGTTTGCATCCGGCCTCGTGGCCGTCGTCACCGTGGCGGTCGAACGGCAGCTCGGACACACTGGGGGCGGTGGGTCGGCGGTCGATAATCGCGACCGACTCGAGGCGGAATCGTTCACGCGACCTCCAGGACATGCTTCGATGAGAGCTGGAGGCCAGGATGGCCGCAGGGCTCAGGAAAGCGATATCGGTTGCCCAGTATACGTTGTCGCCACTGATTCGAACGTACAGGGACCACCCTTCGAACAGCCGTCGTCGTCCGGAAGACGACGTCCGTCACCGGCAGAAGACGGACCCGGTATTCTGAACGCGGCTGTCTCCGGCCTTCCGCGTGATCCCGCGGGAGCTATGGAATCGGGTACGGCGCGACCGATCGCCGGTTCGACCAGGCTTGCGGATCGACAGTCCGTTGCGTGCCGCATCGAACCCCTGGACGGCGACCTGCTCGAGCGGCGCCGGCAACAACCGCTGAATGTCGCGCAACCGCCGCGCATCTGAGGTAGACACGAGTGACACGGCACGCCCACGTCGTCCCGCCCGACCGGTGCGCCCGACCCGGTGAATGTAATCTTCGGCGACGAGCGGCAAGTCGTAGTTGATCACCAAGGGCAGCTGCGGAATATCGAGACCGCGCGCGGCGATGTCCGTGGCGACCAGCACGGTCACACGACCGGCTTTGAAGTCACCGAGTGCCCGCATTCGTGCCCCCTGACTCTTGTTGCCGTGGATGACGGCCGCTTTAATGCCGGCGCGTTCGAGGTGCTCGCCGACACGATCCGAGCCCCGCTTGGTCTTGCAGAAGACGAGCGCTTGACTCGGCGCCTCCTGCGTCAGGACGTGCGCGAGCACGGCGCGCTTTTGATCGATGGCGACCGTATGCACCTGATGGGTCATGGTCGGGGCGACGACCTGCCCGCCCGCGACGTCCACACGTGCCGCGTCGCGCGTGAATTCGCCGGACAGCCGGACGACCGCATCGGACAGCGTCGCGGAAAAGAGTAAGGTCTGGCGCGTGCGCGGCAGTGACGCGATCACCCGTCGCAGCGCGGGCAGAAAGCCCAAGTCCAGCATCCGGTCGGCCTCGTCGAGCGTGAGGATGTCGATCGCGGACAGATCAACCGTGTGCCGCTGCATGTGGTCGATGAGCCGACCCGGCGTCGCCACGACGATGTCGGTGCCGTGCTTCAGCAACTGGATCTGGGCGCCCATCGCGACACCACCGAAGATCGCAGTGACGCGGAGCCGCGCCTGCGCGCCGTAGGTCGACAGCGCACGATGGACTTGGACCGCCAATTCACGCGTCGGCACGAGGACGAGTCCTCGCGGGAGTCGGGGCCTGACGACATCGCGCCGCACGACGAGGCGCTCGATCATCGGCAGACCGAAAGCAGCCGTCTTCCCGGTGCCCGTCTGAGCGCGCGCCAAGAGATCGGTTCCTGTCAACACAGCGGGAATGGCTTGGGCTTGGATTGGCGTGGGCTCCTCATAGCCAAGGCGCGCTAATGGGAGACAGAGGGACGGCGTGAGCCCCAGTTTCGAGAACGACATTGCAGAAGATCCTTCATGACCCGACGCGATTCCCAGCGGCGCTGTAGGGCGAGTGCACGGCCCGTTCGCGCCACAACGGCGTGAACAGCTCGTCGAAGCCGAAGCTCCGAACGGATTCGTCTCGTAGCTAAGCTGGATGTGAGGAGGAGCGAGCCGGGAACGGCTCGTTACGCCTACAGATGGCAGAGCGCGTGGGAAAATCCGATGGCACGATTATACCAGGGGGAGCATAAGGGCCGCATTGCAAGGCACCTCGCCCGCAGGCACGTCGTCACTTCTTCGATGGCACGGCCCGATGCTCCCGCTCCACGCGCTGATACGACTCGACCAGGAATGTGGTTTCAGGTGCTGCGTCCTGGCCGCGGGCCGGTCACCGGCCGTCGCGCCTACGTCGGCGTTCGTGCTACGGTGCGTATCAGGATTTTGCCGCGTACTCGCCGTCCTCAGCGTAACGAGCCTTCTTGACTCGCTCTTCCTGAAGTTCAGCTTAGCTACGAGACGACATCCACCCGGCGTCTATGCCGACGACCCGGGCACGTCGCATTGCGACAGAGGAGTCTATGGCATGAGTCGGAAGTTGTATGTCGGAAATCTGCCGTACGAAGTCCGCGAACCCGAGTTACAGAAGCTGTTCGGGCGGGCCGGAGCGGTCGAGTCGGTGACCGTCGTACGCGATCAGGCGACTGGCTGCGCGCGCGGATTTGCCTTCGTCGAAATGAGCAGCGACGAGGAGGCGCAGACCGCGATCGCCATCCTGAACGGGACGCAAGTTGGTGGCCGGAGCCTCACCGTCAACGAGGCCCGTCCGAAGGAAGCGCGCAGTGGCGGCTTCGGCGGCGGCCACCGTCGGCGGTCGGAAGCGCGCTGGTAGAAGTGTGGCAAAAGACGCGCGGCCGACGGAGCGACGCGGCACGGCGTCAAGCGGCCACATCGTGAAGCTGCTGGTCGGGCAAAGCCACGGGTTTATCCGTCTCGCAGACAAACGCGACATCTATTTCCATCGGTGTCACCTCGAGGAAGGCACGCCGTTCAACGACTTCGCTGCCGGGGATGCGGTGACCGTCGAGTTGTTAGAGGATGACGTCAGCGCCGCGCGCGCTGCCGGTCAAACGGCGGCGGTCACGCTAAATCCGGTATCCTTACGGCGTCCTGCCCTTCTGAGGTCGGGCCAAGCCGGTCATGTCGGGTTCGTCGAGCTAACCGACGGTCACTCGGTACGGTCAGGACGGTGAGGCGTCGGTTCCTTCATCAGTTCGAATCGCGTCGCCTGGTTAACGGCGACACGCCGGTCAGTACATCCCGCCCATTTCGCCGGCGCCGGGCGCTGCCGCCTGCTTCTTCTCCTCGGGAATCTCCGACACGAGTGCCTCGGTCGTCAGCAAGAGCGCGGCGATAGACGCCGCGTTCTGCAGTGCCGTCCGCACCACCTTGGTCGGGTCGATGACACCGGCCTGTACGAGGTTCTCGTACCTGTCGTTCAACGCGTTGAACCCGACCTCAAGGGCCATGTCTTTGACCTTTGAGACCACGATGGAGCCCTCTTGGCCCGCGTTTGTGGCGATCCAGCGCAGTGGCTCCTCGATCGCGCGCGCGACGATGTTAACGCCGATCTGTTGTTCGCCGCCAAGCTTGAGCCCCATGAGCCCCTTCGAAGCGCGGACCAACGCGACGCCTCCGCCCGGCACGATGCCTTCTTCGACCGCCGCCTTCGTGGCGTGCATGGCGTCCTCCACGCGCGCCTTTTTCTCCTTCATTTCGGTCTCGGTGGCCGCGCCTACCTTGATCACGGCCACTCCGCCGACGAGTTTCGCGAGCCGCTCCTGCAGTTTCTCGCGGTCATACTCGGACGTTGCGTCCTCGATCTGCGTCCGGATCTGCTTCACGCGGCCCTCGATCGCCGTCTTCTTGCCCGCGCCTTCGATGATCGTTGTGTTGTCCTTGTCGATCGTGACTCTCTTCGCGCGTCCGTAGTCCTCGAGTGTTAGGTTTTCCAGCTTGAGGCCGAGGTCTTCGGTGATCGCCTGGCCGTTCGTAAGGATGGCGATGTCCTCGAGCATGGCCTTTCGCCGGTCACCGTAGCCCGGCGCTTTGACGGCCGCCACCTTCAAGGCGCCGCGGAGTTTGTTTACCACGATCGTCGCCAGCGCCTCGCCCTCCACGTCCTCCGCAATGAGCAGTAGCGGTTGGCCGCTCTTTGCCACGCGCTCGAGCACCGGCAGGAGATCCCTCAGACTTGAGATCTTTTTTTCGTGGATCACAATGTACGGATCTTCGAGCACAGCCTGCATGCGCTCGGGGTCAGTCACGAGGTACGGCGACAGATACCCGCGATCGAACTGCATTCCTTCGACGATCTCGAGCGACGTGTCAATCGTCTTCGCCTCTTCAACCGTGATCACGCCGTCCTTGCCGACCTTGTCCATGGCCCCGGCGATGATCGTGCCGACGGTCTCGTCGTTATTGGCCGAAACCGTGCCAACCTGGGCGACCATCTTGCCGCTCACCGGCTTCGAGATCGTCTTGAGTTCGGCGGTGATCACCTCGACCGCCCGCTCGATGCCGCGCTTGATGTCCATGGGATTCGCGCCGGCGACCACGTTTTTCGCGCCCTCGCGATAGATGGCCTGCGCGAGGATGGTGGCGGTCGTCGTGCCATCCCCGGCGATATCAGACGTCTTGCTGGCGACTTCACGTACCATCTCGGCCCCGATGTTTTCGAGCGGATCTGGCAGATCGATCGCCTTTGCGACGGTCACGCCGTCCTTGGTAATCGTCGGCGATCCGAACTTTTTGTCGAGGACGACGTTGCGACCCTTGGGACCAAGGGTGACCTTGACCGCGTCGGCTAGCTGATTGATGCCGCGCAAGACGGCGCGGCGCGCTTGGTCACCGTACACAATTTGCTTGGGCATGACGATCGTCTCCAATCGTGCTCAGCTGCCAGTGCGGTCACTTCTTCTTCTTCTTCTTCTTCTTCTTCTTTGTGGTCTTGCCTTTGATGGCGGCGAGCTTCTTCTTGGCTTGGCCTTCGACGATGGCCAGCACGTCATCCTCTTTCATGATGAGGTATTCCTCACCGTCGAGCGTGATCTCCTGGCCCGCATATGTGCCGAACAGGATCCGGTCGCCCACTTTGACATCGAGGGGAACCCGCGTGCCGTCGTCTTTTGTCTTCCCGGTGCCTACCACGATGACGGTGCCCTGCAGCGGCTTCTCTTTGGCGGTGTCGGGGATGATGATGCCGCCGATCTGCTGTTCGCCTTGCTCAAGGCGGCGGACCATGATGCGGTCGTGCACGGGTCTGACGTTCATTCGTTGTTCTCCGTCTTGGCGTGCGGGTTGAGCGCGTCCGAATTAGCACCGTGAAACGGACCACGCAGCAGTTAGCACTCGTCTCAAGCGACTGCTAATTATAGGTCGGATGGGCCCGACGGAACGCGAGGTGCCAGCACCAGCGCGTGCTGGGCCACTGAGATGCCAAGACGAATAGCCGAAGTGAGCGGATCCCATGTAGTCGTTGTGCCGTGGCGATGCGCTCAGTGCCAGGAGGTCGCGGCTCACCGATTTTGGAACGACGGGCTGGGGGACGCTAAGGCGGTGCGCCGCTTCGTCGAGGGCGGGTCGGCGACGCGTCGGAGCCGATCGATTGGCACGATCTTGGGTCGCCGAACGCGTCGGCCCTCCGGTCCTGATTTGCTGGAGGCCCGCAAGCACCGTCGCTCGGACACGTTCCCCGCTCGACACGCTCGGACGCTAGAGCAGGTGCGCGACGAGCCGTAAGAGCCTCGGCGCGATCTCAAGCAACAGTCTGACCAGAAGCCCCACTGGCAGCCCGAGCAGTAGGATTATCAGCGGAACGAGAAGCGCAACCAGGACCAGTTCGACGAGAGTCAAGAGCGCTCCAAGAATCTTCTCCATCGTCCATTCCATGCCTGTGTAGTGACTCGCGCCCGAGGTCTCGCAAGCGCGTGCGAGAAATCCTGCTCAGAGTGGACACTCGACCACCGTCAGGACGGCGCGCGCCGCCTGCGCATCGCAGGGCTTGCGTGCGAACTTATCGTTCACCGAGCGCCGGCGGAATTGCTCATCCGGGATCGTGGTCGCACGACGGTAGCCGAGACCCTGCCGGAGTGTCGCGTGCAACGTCGCCGCGGTGATCGGCACGCCAGCCCGGTCGGCCAGCCCACCCCTCGACGTCGCAGAAGGACCTGGGTTGTCGTCGAGTTCTAGTTTGAGCCTCGAAAACTTTTGACGAGCGTGCTTCTCCCGCTGTGAGGATTCTCCGCGTACCACACCGTGAGGCCTTTTTCTTCGGCGAGCGCGAGCGCGATCTGCTCGGCCTCGTCGTAACTCTCGCGTTCTGTCCCTTGGTCGGCATGGTCTGGGTAGGTGACGGCGTAGACCTGTTTGACCGCGCCGGTCGAGGCATTCTCGCCAAATCGCCGCTGAATCACGATGTCATCGTGTCGTTGTTGCGTTGATACCATCGCGGCCTATCCTTCAGCAGAATCACCAGATCGTCGATGTTCCAGTTCATTCGTCGACCAGGCGCACATCACGGGCACGCGGCCCCTTCTGCGATTCTTCAACTGTAAACTCAACGCGTTGGCCTTCCCGCAGGAGCTCAAAGACCGCTCCACGAACCGAGCCACGGTGGAAGAAATAGTCAGTGCCGCGCTCGTCGCGAACGAATCCGAATCCCTTGTCAAGCAGGATCCGTGCAATTGTACCGCTCTGCATACCGCTGGCTCTGTTTGTTCGTCAACATTCGGGTCGCCATGCAGTCGAGGCGAGTGGACTCACGGTGCGCTCTTCGCTGACGGGGACAGCTTGGCCCAGGCTGGCGCGCGGCGTGAGCGCGCCTCCAATCGACCGAGGTCGCGATCGTTCGTGGCGCGCGAGTTCGATGCACAATAGAACCTTACGCCGTACCAGAGTCTTTGTTGCCCCTGGGAAGAATTTTTTCGACCTCGGTGTGCGGGCGGGGAATGACGTGGACGGACACGAGCTCACCGACACGCCGCGCAGCGGCGGCACCGGCGTCTGTCGCAGCTTTCACCGCGCCGACGTCGCCACGCACCATCACGGTCACGTAGCCGGCACCAATGTACTCCTTGCCGACAAGCACGACGTCTGCAGTCTTCACCATCGCGTCGGCTGCCTCGAGAGCCGCAATAAGACCTTTGGTCTCGATCATTCCCAAGGCTTCAAACATCTCAGCCGAACTCTAACAGATTGCAAGAGATCAGCGAGATGCGTCGTGGTTCCAGACCGCGCGACTGCCCACACCAGACAGCCGGACCCCAGCGCACGGCTCACAGGACACGCGTCAAGACCTCGCCGCATCGCACTGGCGCTCGTTAGCTCATTGACCAGCGCACAGGCGAATAAGTTGATGGGGGTGCTCACCTTGCAGCAGCATCTCCTGAAGCGTAAAGCATGACTGGCATCATTACGGAACTCCGGCGCGACCGCGGCATCGGATCGCTTCTTTCTGAGGACGGCAAGGCCTATTCGTTTCGACGCAGCGATGTACGCGATGTCTGGTTTCACGAACTGACAGAAGGTGCAACGGTGACCTTCGAATTGCAGAAGAAGTCGGGTGGACTCCAGGCGACTCTTGTTCGCCCGGTCCGTCCTTCCAGTTGAGGATGACACCCTGCGCGTCGCCACAAATCCGGTCGCCGTGAAAATCAGCGAAGACTCGCGGCTCGCCGCCTCGCGGCGTGGTGTCCCGTTCGTCCGCCGAACCGACGCTCACGCCGCGCGCTCACAGGAATTCAGCAATCCGCCCAGACGCGGTCGACGGCGAATCGCCCAACCGTGCGGGCCGCCTTCGATGACCGCGTTCTCAAGTTGTGCCTTTGACGAATCAGAACTTGTTGTCATGATTGGTGTTCCTGCGCTCCGCGGATACGCTTCCCGCCAGTGCTGTCGGTGCTCGTTTCGCTGTTCCGAACCGTGCGGCTATCGATGTGCTCTCGAGCGGCGCTGCAGCTCGAGATTCTCGCCTTACGACACCAGCTGCAGGCCCTCCAACGATCACGGCCTCGCCGGCGTCGCCTGACCCAAGCGGACCGGCTGTTGTGGATCTGGCGGTCGCGCGTCTGGAATCAGCGGCGATCGGCTGTCGTCGTCAAGCCCGAAACGGTCATCGCCTGGCATCGTCGCTCGGTCCGACTGCTTTGGACATGGAAGCGTCTTGGCGAACGGCCGCGGACCCACTTGGCGCTGGATAAGGACGCACCGGTTTCGCGGGCGTCCTCGCGCGTTGTCGTATTTCAGGCGACGGATCTGCGCCAGACCCAGGCTGACCCTCTTTCGCCGATCGCGTGACAGCGTGATAGATCGGTTCCCGGCAGCGCTGATCGGCGACAAAAACTCGATCGCGTAGACGATCGTTGGACGAAGACCAGCGTTCGCACTAACCGCAATTGCCTGGCCCGCCATCCAACGATCACGCGCTCAAAACTGAAAGTTACCTGTTGCGTTCAGGGCGTCACAAGCCTCTCCCGTGGTAATTGACACGGATACGTTGACGCACACCGGCGGCCGCTCGGAGCGGTGGCTGGTCGTCGCCCGACGGTGACGGCCGCCTCCACGAACCGGTATACTTCGACGTCCTGCTTTTCTGAGTCTTCGGCCACTCAGGCCAGAGCCCTCACCAAAGCGTCGCTTGGGAGGGTCCAGCACTGGTCCGGCGCCCCGATGACATCAACGCCTTCGAGTTCGCCGTGCTCTCGGGACTGCGCGCGTCCCAGCTAAAACGCGGTTGCACACCCCGCGTCGCACCGTCCGAACGAGTCGCGGTCACCGCACAGCGCGAAGTCGCAGAGCGCAAGGTCCTCCGCGCAGTTCCAAACACAGGACCGTCTGCCCTATCCGTGGATTAACGGCTCTTGATGCCGCGCGTTCATCTGGTTAATCCCAGCACGCAATCGTTCGGCGTGGCGGTCATTACGCCGCGTTGGCTGTACGTCCTCGCCGCGGCGACGGGCCGCCGCTGGGGCGATCCCTGCATTGTCGACGAAACGCTGGAGCGGCTCGATCTCGAGACGATCGACCCTGGCGACGTCGTCGGCATCGGGATTCACACGGGCAACGCCTTCCGTGGCTACGAGATCGGGCAGGCTGCCCGCAAGCGCGGCGCGTGGGTGGTGTTTGGGGGCATCCATGCCACGCTGTTTCCCGATGAAGCCACGGCGCATGGCGCGGCGCATGCGGTGGTCCGAGGTGACGGCGACGTGATCTGGCCTCGCGTGGTTGAGGACTGCCTGACGGGACGGCCCGAAAGGGTCTACGAGGGCGGTCGCGTGTCCGCGGACGAGTTCGTGGCGGCGCGATGGGACCTGCTGCCGGAGCGGCGGTACATGTGGGCCTCGGTCCAGACCGTACGCGGTTGTCCGAAGCACTGCTCGTTCTGTTCGGTGTGGCGCACAGATGGCCAGCAGCCGCGGCAACGCCGTGTTGACCCCCTCATGCGCGAGATTGTCGAGCTGCGACGCCGCGGCTTTCGGTTCATCGCGCTCGCTGACGATAACTTCTATCCGGTGACGTTCGCGGATCTCGCCCAGGCACGGCGTCGATCTGATCCGGCACGACTCCGCGAGCTCGAGGCGCTGCGCGACGAACGGTTCGAGTTGATGGCGCGGCTCGCCAGCCTGCCGGACGACATGGTGTTCTATACGCAGATCACGATGGAGGCCGCGGAAGATCCGGCATTTCTCGTCGCCATGCAGCGCGCGAAGATTCTGGGCGCGCTGGTCGGCGTCGAGTCGGTGACGCATGAGGGGCTTAGGGACGTGTACAAGGGCTTCA
>JBPYEE010000155.1:0-10082 GCA_051985095.1 Vicinamibacterales bacterium
CTCTGGTGCACGGCCGAGTTCGGGTACATCGCCTTCGGCGACGGCTACGTGCAGGGCAGCAGCATCATGCCCCAGAAGCGGAATCCGGTCGCCATCGAGCATGCGCGCGCCATCGGCAGCAAAGCGCTCGGCCAGGCACAGGCGATCGTGACGGCCGTTCACAACACACCGTTTGGCGACATCGTCGATACGGAGGACGATCTGCAGCCGCTCGTGTTCGCGATGTTCCGTGACGCGACGCGCGCGGTCAAACTGGTGGGTGCCGCGTTGACCACCGTGGAATTCGATGTCAAGCGGCTCAATGCGCATGCCGCCGAAGGGTGGACGACGCTGACCGAACTCGCCGATACGCTCGTGCGCGAGCAGCGCTTGCCGTTCAGGACGGCCCATGCCATCGCGGGACGATTGATGCGTGAACGCGACCTCGATCCGAGCGTGTCGCTGTCGTGGACGCTGGCGAAGGTCTCGGCCGATCTCCTGGGAGCGCCGCTGACCTACGACGAGACCGCGCTCGCGGACATCCTGAGCGCCCGCCACTTCGTAGAGGTGCGGACGACCTACGGCGGTCCGGCGCCGGAGGAGACCGCGCGTGCGATCGAGGCCTCCGGCCGTCAGCTCGAGGTGGACGAGCGCTGGCGAAGCGACGCGCTGGCGGCATTGACGCATGCCGAGCACACACTCGCCGCCCGGAGCGCGGCGCTGTGAGGCGCACCTACCTCCGCGTGCTGCTCCTCGAAACGATCATCATTGCCCTGCTCTGGGTCGTCGGCCGCGCGTTCGGATGAGCCGCGTCCGGACGCCCGCCGTGCGAGTTCCCGCATGCGTGCCGTAGACTGGGCCGTCGTCGTCGCCTACGTGACCTGGATTGTGGTCGACGGTCTGCGCCGATCCAAGCGCACCAACGAAGTGGACGGCTATTTCCTGGCAAACCGTTCGCTGCCATGGTGGGTCGCCGGGCTGTCCGTGATGGCGACGCAGATGAGCGCCGTCACCATCGTCAGCACCACCGGCCTCGGCTACCTGACCGGCCTGCGCTTCGTCCAGCTGTATTTCGGCCTGCCGCTCGCGCTGGTGATCCTCTCGATGACGGTCGTGCCGTTCTTCACACGGGCGCGGGTCTACACCGCGTACGAGTACCTGGAGCAGCGCTTCGACGTCCGGACTCGATCGCTGGCGGCGCTGCTGTTTCTGGTCGGCCGCGCGGCGTCGCTCGGGGTCACGCTCGCGGCGCCGGCGGTGGTGATGTCGGCGATCCTCGGCTGGACCTTGCCGGCGACGGTCCTGGTGATCTGCGTGCCGATGATTGTCTACACCACCTTCGGCGGCGTCCAGGCGGTGGCCTGGACCGACGTCAAGCAGATGTTCATTATCGTCGGCGGCATGCTGTCGGCCGTGGCGATTCTGCTCGGCGGCATTCTGACGCACGTCAGTCTCGGCCAGGCGCTCCAGCTCGCCGGTGCGACCGGGCGGCTGCAGGCGGTCGACTTCAAAGTCGATCTGCACGAAACCTACACGTTCTGGTCGGGAGCGATTGGCGGCCTGTTTCTGATGCTGTCGTACTTCGGCTGCGACCAGAGCCAGGTGCAGCGATACCTGACCGCCCGATCCGAGGACGAATCGCGCCGCTCGCTGCTCATGAGCGCCTACGTCAAGATTCCGCTGCAGCTCCTGATTCTGTCCACCGGCGTGCTGGTGTTTGTCTACTACCTGTTCCAGACGCCGCCGATGCTCTTCAACCATACCTACGACGATCGGGTCGCGACCAGCGCGCAGGCCGCGGAGTATGCGGCCCTGCAGCAGCAGTTCGACCGTGCGATCGCGGAACGGTCGGCGGCGGCATCGCGGGCGGATCGCGCCGCCTTTCTGACGAGCGACGCGCGCGTCCGCGACGTCCGCGCCCGCGCGGTCGGCCTCGTACGCCAGGCGAGCGGCGACGCACGGTACAACGATGCCGACTACGTCTTTCCGACCTTCATCACGACGCGCCTGCCGGTCGGGCTCGTCGGCCTCATGATTGCGGCAATCTTCGCGGCGGCCATGTCAGCCAGCGGCGGCGAACTGAACTCGCTCGCGACGGCGACGGTCATCGATTTCTACCGCCGGCTGTTCGTGAAAGACGCAGCGGATTCCCATTACCTCGCGGTGTCGAAGGCGGCGACGATCGGCTGGGGCCTGTTCGCGTGTGTGGTGGCGATGCAGGCGGCGAGCCAGGGCTCGCTCATCGAAGTCGTGAACCGCTACGGCTCGTACGTGTACGGGTCGCTGCTCGGCGTCTTCATTCTCGCGATCCTGACGAGGCGCGCGACCGCGCGCGGTGCCTTCTACGGACTGATTGCCGGGATGGTGGCCGTGATCGCGTCGGCGGTCACGATGCGGGCGCTGGCGTACCTCTGGTACAACCTGATCGGTGCGGTCGTCGCCGTCGCGGTCGGGCTGGCCGTCAGTGCGACGGCACCAGACGTCCGCGCTGCCCGCGGCGCGATCGGACGCGCAACGCCGTTGCAGCCACGATGATCACGGCGCACGCCTCCACGTAGACCTTTTCCCCGTCGATGAAATCAATCGGGCGGTTCTGCAGGTTCGGATCGGCGATGACGCCATGCAGAACGAACACGGCGGCTGCGGCGTACGACGTGTAGTGCAGCAGTTTCCACGTGTGATGATTTAACCGCCGGCGAAGATACGACGTGAGCACGACGAAGCCCGCGAGGTACAGGGCGACGGCCCCCAGTGTGTTCGGCAGCGGCTGGGTCGGCGACCAGATCGGGATGAACACATCGAACAGCCGGAAACCGGCCGTCGAGGAGAGCAGCAGCGTCAGCGGATGTATCATCGCCATCCCGAGCCCCAGATACCCGAGCCAGTTGTGAAACGTGAAGAGCTTGATGCGCTGGTAGGGCCATCGCCGGACCGGGTTGTAGCCGACCGACACCAGCAGCCCGAGCAGGATCTGAGCGGTGAACAGACCGATCGCGATCAGGCCGAGGACCGACGAGACGTCGATCGCGGTGGGCACTCAGGGGATCCTTCGGAGGGCGATCACCTGGGGTTCACCACGTAATCTTTGAAGTAGCTCGTCGAGTCGGTCTTCGACCACAGCCCGATCTTGCCGGCCACCGGCGCGCGGAGCAGCGGGTTGTTCGCGGGCAACAGGTCGGGACTCGGCGGCGCATCATTGCGGCCCGGCGGCGGCGCGCTGCCGAGCGTATAGGTCAGCACGCGCGCGCCGTCGAGCGTGCCGGCGATGGTCGCCCCGTCGACGTCGAGTCGCAGTTCGTGCCATTTCTCCCGATCGCCGGGCGCGGTCAGCAGGACGCCGTCACGCGGTCGAATGAGAGGCCGGCGGATGCCGTTGTGAAACTCCCACAGGATGACGTTGTGTTCGGTGTCGTTGTAGCGCAGCGTCAACCAGTCGCCGTTCGGCTTGACGTTGAAGAGAATCCCCGAGCAGCGGTCGAGATCCCCCGCGACCGTCTTGAACTTGACGCTGATCGACCCGTTCGAAAAACTGTCGACGCCCTTCAGCACGGCGACCGGGTAGTAGGCGAATTGCTTCGCGTTGTCCATCAGTTCCTCGTTGGAGGTGCCGTACAGGCGGCGCGCGCTCTCGACGAGGAGCTTCGTCGGGTTGTCCTTGCTCGCGACCCAGGGCCGCCCATCCACCATAATCGCCTTCTCGCCCGAGTCCTGGACGACGGTCCAGGTGCCGACCATCGGCTCGAACGTCGCCGGCGGCCGGCCAACCTGCTCCTTGCTCAAGTCGACCCGCGTCGCGGCGGCGGTCAGCGAGACGGCAGCGAGCATCACGAACAGGGCACGCGAACCTCGTACGGGGGCGATCGATGTCATAGGCGACTCCTGCGACCGAGCAGCGCGGCCGCAACGACGAGCGCCGGCCAGATGCCGTAGAAGACGGCGGCGGCGCCGGTTGCCGGCCGAGCGAGCGGATGGCCGCGAAACGGCTCGTCGGCTTCAGCCGGCGCGGCGACGCCGGCCAGCTCGTAAATCGTTTCGAGCACGCCTTCCGCCGTTGTCGTGCGGCTCATGGCGCGCTTTCCATTCAGCTCATACCAGATTTCGCCGTAGTGCTGGCTCGTCTGTTCGAAGAGGCCGATCGAGGTCGCGGAGATGTACCGCACCTGCACCGCCGGCATCACCCGCTTCAACTTCGACAGCGCGCGATGTTCGAGGTCGGCGCGCCGCGGGTCCTCCGGCGCCAGATGCGCTTCGATCCGAAGCGGCCCCGGAATGTGCTTCAGCGTCTGTTCGTCGGCGTCCGGGAAGGAGTTCATGCGGTTCTCGGAGAGATCCCAGCTGGGCGTCACGAACGTGCAGGCCACGACCAGAGCCGTGGTCAGCGCGCCGACGGCGACCGACTCGGCGGCGCGGCGGGTGACGCTCATGCCGAGGCGCATCCAGATGGCAGAAGTCGCCAGGCCGGCGGCGATGAGGACCAGCGCGACCAGCACGGCATCGAGCGGCACGAGGCCATGTTGAAACTCGGCGACCATGGCCGTCGGGGTATACGCCGCGATTCGGTCCCACACGCCGCCCTGTACGGCCGCCACGAAGCTCACGACCCAGGTGCCCACCGTTACGGTCAGCGTCAGAATGGCGGCCGTCGAGGGATGTTCCGTGACCGACGCCGCAGCCGCGGCGAGAGCGACGGTGAGTCCGGCGTTGAGCACATGGCCCAGGAGGATGGCCGTGAGCTCCGGCGGATACACGGCGCCGCCATAGCTTCGCCACAGGAGCACCGCCAGCAGCGGGGCTGCAATTGCGACCATCCACGCGGCGAGCAGGACCAGCGCCTTCGCGCACACCCGCGTGAAGGCGTGCATCGGATGCTGCAGCTCGATCTTCAGGGCGCCGCTCTGCCGATCGCCGGACACGAGGCGGATGGCGACAAAGGGGAGCAGAAACGCGGCAGCGAGCTCGCAGGCGCTGAAGGTCGGCGCCCACACGCCCACCAGCGGCGAGAACGCCTCGCCCACGCCGGCGGCCGTGCCGTTCAATCCGCTGGCCTCCGCGTAGGTCCGAACCGCGCTGATGAAGGACAGCCCGACCAGCGGCCCGATCGTGACGAGCATCACCCACCACGATCGGGATGCCAGCAGCTCGCGCCCTTCCTTCTCGAGCAGCCATCCGAACGCAGACCTACGTGAGCGCAAGAAAGGCATCCTCGAGGGTCGTGGCGGCCGTCTGCCGCAGCGCTTCGGCGGTGCGCCGGATTTCGTCGACTGTTCCCTCGCCGCAGACGCGCCCGTCGCTCAGGAGCACGAGCCGGTCGCAGAACCGGGCCGCATCCGAGATCTGGTGGATCGACAGAAACAGGGTCCGGCCGGCGCTGGCATGCTGGCGGAGCGTCGCCCCGACTTCACGGGTCTGGCGCAGATCGAGTCCGTCGAACGGTTCGTCGGCGAGGAGGACTGGCTGCCGGGTCAGCAGGCCAATCGCCAGCAGGACACGCTTCCGCTGTCCCTTCGACAGATCGCCGATCCGCACATCCAGTAGCGACGTCAACCCGAGGGCTGTCTCGATCATCGGACGAGGGCCGAGCGCCTTCGACTGATCGGCGAGACCGGCCAGAAAACCGGCGGCGAACGACAGGGCCCAGCGCACGGTCTGCCGCGGCCACGGCGCAATACCGTCCGGCATGTAAAAGAAGAGCGACGAGCGGTCCCCCACGGCCACCGGCACTCCGTCGCGGAGGACCGCGCCGCCATCGGTCGGCAGGACCCCGGCGAGACATTCAAACAAGGTCGTCTTACCGGAACCGTTCGGCCCGATGAGGCCGAGCACCTCGCCCGATCCGGCAGGATTCCCGTCGGAGCCCCGCAGAGGCGTTCTGATGGAGAACGACACGTCGCCGAGCGCCGTGACCGATCCGTACCGCTTCGTCAGATGAGCAACGCTGACCAACGCCGACTCAATCTACCGATGCGGTCGCGGCTACTACCACCGGTCGTACCTACCGCTGTTGGTCCGTGGCCGTTTTCGCCGGCGCGTGTTTCACGTACTTGTCGAACCAGTTCACGCGTTCGGCGAGCACGTGCAGCAGCGTTTCCCGCGCGGCGTAGCCGTGTGCCTCGTCCGGCAGCATGACCAGGCGCACCGTGCCACCCAGCCCTTTGATGGCCGCGTACAGCCGCTCGGAGTTGATTGGATACGTGCCGGTGTTGTCGTCCGCTTCCCCGTGCATCAGGAGGATCGGATCCTTGATCGCGTGGGCGTACCAGAACGGCGACATCCGGGCGTACAGATCCGGTACCTCCCAGAACGTCCGCCGCTCGTTCTGAAATCCAAACGGCGTCAGCGTGCGGTTGTAGGCGCCGCTTTCGGCGAACCCCGCCCGAAACAGCCGCGAATGCGCGAGCAGATTCGCGGTCATGAACCCGCCGTAGCTGTGCCCGCCGACCCCGATGTGATCGCGATCGGTGACGCCCAGCTCGACAACCTTGGCGACGGCCGCCTCCGCGCTCGCGACGAGCTGCTCGACGTAGGTGTCGTTGGCGGTTTCGCCCGGTCCGATAATCGGCATCGTCGGGTTGTCGAAGACGGCATACCCCGAGAGGAGCAGGAACAGCGGCGAGGACCCACGCAGGAGCGTGAACTGATTGGGCGAGCCGGTGACCTGGCCGGCGGTGTCCGCGTCACCGAATTCGCGCGGATAGGCCCACATCACGAGCGGGACCTTCTGCCCCTGCTTGTAGCCCGGAGGCAGGTACAGGGTTCCCGAGAGCGTGACGCCGTCGTTGCGTTTGTAGGTGACGAACTGCCGCAGGATCTCGCGCGCCTGCGGCTGCGGATCCTTGAGGTCGGTGACCTTCTGCCGGGTGCCGGACGCAATGTCGCGCACGTAGTAGTTCGGCACGTCCTTCTGCGACTCGGCGCGCGTGAGGATCTTGGTGACGTCGTCGTTCAGGGGCGCGACGAATGATTCCAGCAGTTCGTTGCCGGACCGGAACAACCGCTCGGTCTTGAGCGTCTTCACGTTCAGGCGATCCAGGAAGGGGCGATCGCCCTCCGGCGTCGCGCCCTCGCCGGCGAGATAAATGTAGTCGCCGTTCTGAATGAGGGGGCCGGTGGCGGCTCCGCCGCGCCCGCCGCCGCCCCGGCTGGCGCGGGCGACCGGCGCGCCGGGGTTGTCGTACGCGGCGTCCTGCCGGCGATCCCAGACTTTGTGCGGCGTGCCGTCGCGATCGAGGAGCCACGTCCGCGTCCGCCGCGAGACCCGATCGTTCTCGGTCAGGAGTCCGAGGCCGGCATCGGTGTAGGAGAGTCCGCCGAAGCGCCATTCCGTCTTCGCGATCTCCGCCGGCTGTCCGGTGAACGGTCCGCCCAGGGCGACGACCTTGTCTCGGAAGGCAACCTTCGTGCGGGAGTTGCCGCCGTCGAGCGCCTCGACCCAGACAATCGTCGCCGGCTGATCGGCGCGCCAGCGGTACGCGCGCGGTCCCGTCTCGACGCCGCTGATGGGCACGCCTTCGCTCGACGGCCGGCTGGCGAGTGCTTTCGCCACAGCACCCGTACGGGTCCAGATTTCGACATCCTGCGGAAAACCGCTCTCGGGGACGAGATGCGAGTACGGCTTCCTGATTCGGGACACGAGCACGTACTCGCCGCTTGGCGACGGCGCCATCGTCTCGAACACGGCCGGCGTGCCGATCGCCGATTTCGTGCCGGTGGCGGTGTTGAGGGCCACCAGTTGACTGGTGAAGTAGTACTCGAACAGCTGGTCGTCATGGACCGTTTTCAGCAGATCTTCATAGGTCGGGGCCGGCGCAGCCTTGCCGTCGTTTTCCTGCACGTTCGGGCCGCTCGGCACGGTCGGTTCGGCAGGCGCCGCGCCGCGCGCTGGCGGCACCGTCTCGCACACGATCGTGACGTTATCGCGGACCCACTCACATGGCTCGGTTGCCGTCCCGTTGACGCGATCGCTGCCGGCGAGCAGGGCGCGGCCGGTGCCATTGGCGGTGTCCACCACCCAGAGTTCGATCCCATCGTCCCGCGTGTTCAGAAACGCGAGCTTCGATCCATCCGGCGAGAAGCGGAGGTGCGAGATCTTCGCCTGGCGCGGCAACGTGACGTTGACGTCGCCGCCATCGGCAACCCTCTTGAGCGCGATCGCGTAGATGCCGGTGCCCGGCAGCCCGGAGTCGCGATGCGGTCCGTTGGTTTTCGGATTCACCCGCGCGCCGGCGAGCCGGTGCATCGGTTGCGCGAGCTCGGCAATCGTCGGGTACGGCCGTGCCTTGACGATCGCGATGAGCCGATGATCGGGGCTGAGCAGCATCTGCGGCAGCGGCTCGGCGTCGAACGCGTCGACGACATTTTGCGGCGGCAGGACGTAGCGAGGGGGATCCGATGCCGTCGGGACCTGCACCTGCGCGCCGAGAACCGGCACCAGCAGAACAGCCACGAGCGCGGCGGGTCGCATGGCGGACATAGACGCTCTCCTTGGTGCAATCGATTCTATACCCGCGCGGCCCGCTCCCGGGCGGTAGGGTGAGCGCCCCGATGTCGAGCGACCTGACGGGCGTGCGGCCGGCGGCCCGCGTTACAACGCGGGTGCCGGCCCGAAGACGTCGTCGATTGTCAGGACCTTGATCGGCGCGAGGTTCAGCGCCCGAATCGGACCTTCGATCTTCTGTCGATCGCCGACAATCACGATCGCGAGCCGCGACGGATCGATGTACTTCTGTGCGACGCGCTGCACATCGGCGACGGTCACCGCCTGGATGTTCGGCACGTACTTCACGAAGTAGTCGTCGGGCAGGTGGTACACGATCGCGTCCTCGAGGCGGCGCGAGACGTCCCCCGTGGTTTCGAAGCTGCCCGGATATCGGAGGGAGACGTAGTTCTTCGCGCGCGCCAGCTCGTCGGCCGGCACCGGCTTCAGAATACCGGTCAGTTCGTTGAAGAACTCCTTCAGCGCGTCCGCGGTCTTGTCGGTCTGGACGCCGGCAGCCGCCGTGAACGGGCCGGGCGTCGCGCGCATATCGAACTGGGAACTGGCGCCGTAGGTGTAGCCGTGCTGCTCGCGAAGGTTCATGTTCAGCCGCGAGCTGAACGATCCGCCGAGAATCGTGTTCATGACCACAATGGGGAAGTAGTCGGACGTCGAGCGTGAGACGCCGATCCAGCCGATCCGAATCTGCGACTGCGGCGCGCCCGGCTTGTCGATCAGGTAAATCTGGCGCGCGCCGTGCTGCGGCGCCTCGGGCAGTGTCCTCGCGGCGCGGGCGCGGGCCGGCGGCGTCCACCGGCCGAACGTCCGCTCGAGCTGTGGCACGACGGAGGCGGCCGTCACATCGCCGACGGCGAGCAGGGTCGCGTTGTCCGGACGATACGCCGAGGCGTAAAACGCTTTGAGCTGGTCGGGAGTGAAGGCCTTCACGGTCGCGGCCGTCCCGAACTGCGGGGTGCCAAACCGGTGCGTCGGCCCGTACAACACGCGCGCGTAGGCCACGGCGCCAATGGTCGGCGGGTCATCGCGCCCCTGCAGGATGCTCGTCAGTCGCTCCTGCCGGAGCCGCTCGAGTTCGTCCCCCGGGAACGTCGGGCGCTCCACGACGTCGCCCATGATCGACAGCGCGTCGCTCAGGCGCTCCACGGGCACGTGCAACCGCACGGCCGATGCATCGAACGCGCTGGTCGCCGCGAGATCCGCGCCGAGGAAATCGATCGCGTCGGCGATTTCGAGTGAGCTCTTCGACGCGGCGCCTTCGTCGAGCATCGCGGCCGTCACGCTCGCGACCCCGAACTCGCCGGCGGGGTCGTCGGCCGTCCCGCTGCGGACGACGAGGTGCACCTGCGCGACCGGCACTTTGTGCAGCTCGGCGACCCAGACCGGCAACCCGTTTGACAGGGTCTGCTTCTGAATGGCCGGCAGACGGAGCGCCGGCAGCGGCCCGGGCGCGGGCGGATGACTCCGGTCTGGCGGTTGCTGGGCGACGACCGCGACGCTCAGCGCCAGGACAAACGAAAGCGCGTATCTCATTTTTTGTCCGGTTCCACCGTCAGTTCGACGCGTCTGTCGAGCGGAAGATATTTCTGTGCGGCGCCGCGGATGTCGGCGG
>JBPYEE010000156.1:0-5685 GCA_051985095.1 Vicinamibacterales bacterium
CGCGGCGGCGAGTCCTGACGTCGCCCATTGGCACATCACGTCGATCCCGGGACTGAGCGACAGGGCGCCCAAGTACACCTTCCAGCGATTTTCCGTAACTCTTTGCAACACAGCCGTGAGTGCGCCATTGCTTGACGGATCCGCAGAGCCAGAGTCGGTCGTCAGCGGCAGCCCGGTCGAAGATCTGGATGTCGTCCTCACGCTGCAAAGCGGCACTCTAAATGGGGTTGCGTTTGGGCGCGAGTGCGACCGCGCGGGGGCGTCGGGGCGTTCTGTCGGCGGGTGTGACGGCGATTCGATCTGGACCGACCTGACCGTACGGATCACGCAATGCACACGGCTTCCGTCCGCCCGCGCCCGATTTCTCCCAGAAACGCGGTGATCGCTCGGTATAATGCGGCGCACTACTACAGTCCAGCTTGGGCCTCGCTCCTGGTATCCGCCTCGGCGCTTACGAAATCGTCGCGCTCATCGGCAGCGGCGGCATGGGAGAGGTGTATCGCGCCCGCGACAGCCGTCTAAACCGCGACGTCGCGATCAAGGTGCTGCCCTCAGAAGTCGCCGCGGACCCCGACCGCCTCGCTCGCTTCGAGCGTGAGGCGCAGGTGCTCGCCTCGCTGAATCACAACAACATCGCCAACATCTACGGCGTCGACGATTCGTCGGGCACTCCGGCCCTCCTGATGGAGCTAGTCGAGGGGCCGACGCTCGCCGACCGCATCGCAACGGGCCCCATCCCGCTCGACGAAGCGCTGCCGATTGCGAAGCAGATCGCCGAAGCGTTGGAGGCTGCGCACGAGCAAGGCATCATCCACCGCGATCTGAAGCCCGCCAACATCAAGGTGCGGCCAGACGGTACCGTCAAGATATTGGATTTCGGTCTCGCGAAGGCGATGGAGCCTGTGGCCTCGACGTCTCCGGCCCTTTCGCGGTCGCCAACCATCACCACACCGGCGATGACGCAGGCCGGCATCATCCTTGGGACGGCGTCGTACATGAGCCCGGAGCAGGCACGCGGGCGGGCCGTCGACAGGCGCGGCGACATCTGGGCGTTCGGTTGCGTCTTGTACGAGATGGTGACCGGAACACGGGCGTTCCCCGGCGACGATGTTACCGACACGATCGTTGCCGTCGTCAGCAAGGAGCCCGACTGGCCTGCGCTCCCGCGCGCTGCCGCGGTCGTCCGCCCGCTGCTTGCACGTTGTTTGAAAAAAGATCCGAAAACCCGGATGCGCGACATCGGCGAAGCACGGCTGCAGATCGACGATTTAATCACCGGTTCGCGCGATGCTACCGTCGTGCAGGGCGAGGCAGCCGACATCGCGACCTCGAGCCGCCGCGTGTCGGCGTGGGCCGCCGCAGCCCTGGCCGCCGGCGCATTCGCCGTCGCTGCCTTCGTCACCTGGATTGCAGAACGGCCAGGCGCGCCGGCTTCCGTAGTGCCGATGCGCTTCAATGTTGTCCTGCCAGAGTCGCGGCCGTTCGCGGCGACCGCCGGGGGACGAGAGCTAGCGATCTCTTCAGGAGGAACTCACCTCGCTTATATCGCCGGAGTCGGCGCCGACGTCAACGCACGCCTTGGAGGCCAACTCGTGGTGCGAGCCGTCAACGAACTCGACGTAACGCCGTTGCCCGGCATCACTACGGCACGTTCGCCGTTCCTGTCGCCGGACGGCAAGTGGATCGGATACTCGGACAGCCACACCGAACTACGGAAAGTGTCGATCACGGGCGGACCGCCAATCACTCTGTGCCGCACTGGGGCGCCTCTCCGCGGCGCGAGTTGGGGCGATGACGACACCATCGTCTTCGCGACAGCCGACCCGGCCACGGGTCTACTCCGCATGGCGGCGTCCGGCGGCGATGTAAAAGTCCTGACGAAGCCCGATCCGGGTCGCGACGAAGCCGATCACGTCTTCCCCTCGTTCCTGCCGGGCAGCCGTGCGGTGCTCTTCACGATCTTCCCGCAGGTCGGCATGATGGACAGCGCACAGGTCGCGGTCCTCGATCTCGAGAGTGGCCGCACGAAGGTTTTGATCCGCGGCGGCAGCAGCGCAGAATTCGTCCGCGCACTCGGCACCGGACCTTCAGCGGCGTCCGGGGAGCCAGGTTATCTCATTTATGCAGTACGGAACGCGCTCAGGGCCGTCCGCTTCGATCCTGTGAAGCTCGAAGTGCTGAGCGATCCCGTTCCAGTGCTCGATCACGTTGCAACGTCGGTTGGAACGGGTGCGGCTCAGTTCGCGGTGTCGCGGAGCGGCATCCTGGTGTACCTGACCGGAGGCGCCAGTGCGAAGGCCGTCGTTGGGGGATCGGGGCAGATGCGACCGCTCGTCTGGGTCGATCGACATGGCAAAGAAGAGTCGATCGCGGCGCCGCCGCACGACTACGCCAGCCTGCGCCTGTCGCCCGATGACACCAAAGTCGCTCTTGATGCACGCGATCAGCAATCCGACATCTGGGTATTCGAGTTCGCCCGCAAAACGCTAACGCGTCTGACAACCGACCCGCGGATCGACGGCTTTCCGATCTGGACGCCGGACGGCAAGCGGATGATCTTCGAATCGAACCGCACCGGGACTTTCAACGTTTACATGCAGGCTGCCGACGGTCCCGGCGCGGTCGAGCAGTTGACGAAGAGCACCAATCAGCTGTGGCCGTTCTCGCTGTCCCCCGACGGCACCCGCCTCGTGATCCACTCCGGATCACCGGGTGCGGGCGATCTCGATCTCCTGCCCCTCGACGGCAAATCGCAGCCCGTGCCTCTCATGCGAACGCCCTTCGATGAAGACCACGCCGAGGTCTCGCCCGACGGCCGATGGCTCGCGTATCAGTCCGACGAATCCGGCCAGCCCCAGGTTCACGTGCGGCCGTTTCCCGATGTCAATGCCGGCCATTGGCAGGTCTCACCCGCTGGCGGCGCTAAGCCTGTTTGGGCGCGAAACGGCCGTGAGCTGTTTTACTTCTCGGGACAGGCGCTAATGGCCGTACCTGTTCAGACGACGCCGACCTTCAGCGCCGGCATTCCGGCGAAACTGTTCGACGGGCCTTATTTTTCCGGCCTGCTCGGGCGAACCTACGACGTCAGCCGCGACAGTCGACGATTCGTGATGATCAGGAATCCGCCGCGTCTTGCCGCCGCCACGAGCGTCGGTGAGGTCCGAGGCAACGGCGATCAGCCGGCGACGACCGCGAACATGGTGGTTGTCGTCAATTGGCAAGAAGAGTTGAAGCAGCGCGTACCGGCGAAATAGACGATGCCGCTCACCACAGGATCGCGCATCGAACAATACGAGGTTGTCGCGCCGCTCGGTTCCGGCGGCATGGGCCAGGTCTACCGCGCGAAGGACACGAAGCTCGGTCGTGATGTCGCGCTGAAGATTCTGCCCGCGTCGTTCACCAGCGATCCTGAGCGGGTTGCCCGGGTTGCCTTCACTCCTGGCCGCCCATCCGCTCTATACCCTCCCCTCAACACGTCGCTGTCTAATTGTTCGAACCGGACCGCAACAGAGTGCCCACTGTCACCGTTGACTGCCGTAGAATCATTGCCCAAATCACGGTCCGGTGGGCAGTCACACGTCAGGAGGAAAGCCATGCGGGGACGCCTGAGCGCGTTGGTCCTGGGTCTGTTGTTTGCGGCGTCCGGAGCTGCGTTTGGTTCCGAATCCCCTCTGTACTATGTCGCTCTGGGGGACTCACTGGCCGTCGGTTTTCAACCGAGTACTACTGGCGGTCACCCGACCAATCATGGGTACGTCGACGACCTGTACGCCCTCGCGCGGTTGCGGTTGCCGGGTCTTCAATTGCTCAAGCTGGGATGCGCTGGCGAGACCAGCGCGACGATGGTGAACGGAGGGATCTGCTCGTACGCTCCTTTTAGCAGCCAGCTTGACGAATCGATCGCGTTTCTTGTCGCGCATCCCCATCAAGTCGCGTTCGTCACGGTGGACATTGGATCGAATGACGTCGACCATTGCTACACGTTAAATCCGCTCGCAGTCGCTCAGGGTTGTTTCCAGACCGGGCTGTCGGCGACGGTCACGTACCTCTCGCATATCTTGCTGGCGTTACGAGGCGCGGCCCCGGGCGTGCCGATTATCGGGATGAATTACTTCAATCCGTTCCTCGCGGGCTGGGAACTGTTCCCGGGACCGGTAGGGCAAACGTTTGCTATCGACTCGGAGCTTGCGGCGGATGCGTTTAACAACGCGCTCGACGCCGTCTATTCCTCGTTCGAAGTGCCGGTCGCCGACGTCGCTTCCGCGTTTCACAGCGACGACTTCAGTCCGGTGCCGGTCCTCGGCGTTCCCCTCAACGTGTTCCTAGTGCTGACCTGGACGTGGATGGGAGCGCCCCCGCCGCTCGGCCCCGACGTCCATCCCAATGTTGCCGGCTATGGGGTCATCGCCGCAGCCTTCATTAAGGCGTTCCAGGGCAAATAGAAATGGGCGCGGTTGAGTGGGTTTCGCAAGTGAATGCGGACGTTCCGCGAAACTCCGGCGCGGAGGAGATAGGTGGTCGCGCCGGCGGACGGCTTCGCTGTAATCCGCCCACTCCGACCACCACGCTTGTCCCTTAGTCCCGGCACGCGCCTCGGCGGCTACGAGATCCAGTCGCTCATCGGCCAGGGCGGCATGGGGAGGTGTATCGAGCCCGCGATAGCCGCTTGAACCGCGCCGTCGCCATCAAGGCGCTGCCGACGGACGTTGCGGGCGACCACGACCACCTGGCCCGATTCGAGCGCGAGGCACAGGTCCTCGCGTCCCTGAATCACCCCAACATCGCCGACATCTATGGCGTCGACGATTCGTCCGGCACGCCGGCGCTCGTGATGGAGCTGGTCGAGGGGCCGACCCTCGCTGACCGCATCGGGAAGGGACCGATCCCGCTCGACGAGGCGTTGCCGATTGCCGCGGAGCCGAACTAGAGTGGCTTGCTCGGGATCATCGCTACCTCAATGTCCGTACAGCCGCCAAAGAGCTGTGCCGCATGCAATACCACCCCAGATTCGTGAGTGGGGAACTGCCGCTGCTCGAACACAGTCAGGGCACTGACGATGTCAGCGAGAGAGTTCCCAATTCGAGCTGCAATCTGTCCGCCGCCGTCGCTGTTGGGGGCCACCGCTTTCGGCGACCGATTTCCAACGGACAGTAGGGGTTGCGCGCCCACCGATCGGTATAATGGGGCGCACCACTACAGTCCAGCTTGGGCCTCGCTCCCGGTACTCGCCTCGGCGCTTACGAGATCCAGTCGCTGATCGGCAGCGGCGGCATGGGCGAGGTCTACCGCGCCAAGGACACGACGCTCGGTCGGGACGTCGCGCTGAAGATCCTGCCCGTCTCGTTCACGAACGATCCCGAACGCGTCGCTCGGTTCCGCCGCGAAGCGCAAGTCCTCGCGTCACTCAATCATCCGCACATCGCGCAGATCTACGGCCTGGACGAGTCGAATGGCACGCAGTTCCTAGTATTGGAACTCGTCGATGGCGAGAGCCTCGACAAGCGCGTCGCACGCGGCCGCATTCCAGTCGATGACGCGCTCGGCATCGCCAAACAGATTGCAGAGGCGCTCGAAGCGGCACATCAGAAGGGGATCATCCATCGGGATCTGAAGCCGGCGAACATCGCGTGGACGAAGGAGGGCAGCGTCAAGGTACTCGACTTTGGCCTGGCCAAGGCCGTCGAG
>JBPYEE010000157.1:0-3515 GCA_051985095.1 Vicinamibacterales bacterium
AGCAATGCACCGAGGGCAACCCAGCGGAACCAGCGGATCGCGTCATCGTGAAACGCGCTGAGAAGGCCAAACACGATGACGGCTATCGTGCACAGAAATGCCGTATCCACGGTCACGGGAACGACGCCGAATCCTATCGCGTCTGGATGAATCTGCAGGAGACGAATGACGAGTTGGCGGACGGCGTGAGCGGCAGCGATCGACGTGAAGACGGTGAGCGGTCCGGCCCACGCGATGCGCCCGATGGCAACCGCCGGACCCTTCGCGACGGGATCGGCATCAAGTAGTCCCATAGTGCGGGATTCTCAACGACGAGGCACCTGCACGGCTAATTGATCGACTAGCGCCACTGCAGCCTGCCTGATGGAGTCCTTGGGGTGATCCTGGCAGTACTTGTCGATCCGGTCGAGGATCTTTCTCCCATCCAACTGGACGAGGTCCACGTCACGGTACGTGCCGGCCGCCGAAACCCAACCAAGCGCCCACTGTCCGTACAAAGGCCCGTCCGCACCGCTCCGTTCGTGAGTCCAGACCTCGCATGAATTTGTTCCCACCCCGTACAACCAAACACGTTTCTCGCTGGCGCCCTGGCCAGCCAGGCCAGCTTCGCCCGCCGATCGCGCTCCGAAGGCAAGCGTCACGAGAAATACGGCAGCTGCTAACCGTTGCATCTCGACCCTCCCTGCATGGCCGCGAACGATACACCAAGCGAGCAGCCTTTAAGGCCTAGTCAGCGCGCAGAGCGCTCAGCGGCTCCATACGCGCCGCGAGTACGGCCGGCCCCGCGCACGCGAGCAACGCAGCGGTTGTGAGGATCGCGGCGGTCGCGGCGAGAGTCGACGGATCGGATGGCGTCACACCGAACAGCAGACGTTCCAGCACGGGGGCCGCGACCAGCGCTATGCCGACTCCAATCACGAGACCGACGAGCGTGAGCGTCATGCCCTGCCTCAGGATCATCGTCATGATGTCCCGCGGAGTCGCGCCGAGCGCCACTCGAAGACCGATTTCGGGTGTGCGCTGGGCAACGGAGTGCGCGACAAGGCTGTAGATGCCGATCACGGCGAGCACCATCGCGACGGATCCAAACAACGCGATCAGGGCGAACGCAAAACGCCGCTGCGCCAGCGACGACGAGACGTAATCGTCCATCGGCTGGACGTGGAACACGGGCTGCGCCGGATCGATATCTCGAATCGCCGCGAGCACCGCGCGCTGCACGCGAATCGGATCGCCGTGGGTCCGGGCGACGAGCCGTGTGTAGTGATACACGATGACGCCCTGCGGCACGTAGACCGCTGCACCGGGCGGGCGGTCGAGTCCGGCGTACCTGACGTCGCCAACGACGCCGACGATGGACAGGACCGGGGAGCCCGGTCCGATCCGGATGTGATGGCCAACTGGATCCACGCCGCCGAACTCGATGCGCGCAAGGGTCTCGCTGATCAACGCGCCGCGATCGCTCGAGGGCTCGCCGTCGCGCTCATCGAGAAGACGTCCACGTTTCAGCGGAATGCGCATCGTTCGGAAGTACCCGGGTGAAACCCAGAAAACGTCCGCGGTCGGCGCCAGGCCGGCGTCTCGACGGGGCTCGGCATCGATCTGGTACGGCCACGGCTCGACATGACTGAGCGGAACGTTGCTGATCGTCCCGGCGGATTCGACGCCGGGAAGCGCCGCTACGCGGTCAACGACCGTACGCAAATACGCCATTCGGAGATCGCGCGACGAGTACGCGCCACTCAGTGTCAACGTCAGGACATCGTGGCTGTCGAAGCCCGAGTCCGCTGTCTGCAGGTTCATCAGGCTTCGCCCGAGCAATCCCGTGCCGAGGACAAGGACGAACGCAAGGGCAACCGCTACGACGACAACGGCGCCCCGAAGCCGCGCGCCGCTGGCGCGGCCGCTCACGCCGCCGGTTCGGCCGAGCACCTCGTTCAGATCAAAACGGCTCGCCGACAAGGCAGGCACCATTCCGAAGATGAATCCGGTCAGGAGCGTTGTCGCGAGCGAAAAAGCCAGCACGCGGCTGTCGACGCGGACGTCGTCCAGGCGGGGCAGCTCGCGCGGCGCCAGGACGACAATGAGGTGCACGAGGAACGGCGCGGTCATCAAGGCCACTGCCCCGCCAACGATTGCAAGCAGCAGGTTTTCGGCCAGGAGCTGCGCCACGATCGACCCTCGACTCGCGCCGATCGCGTTGCGGACGGCGAACTCCCGCTGCCGCGCGATGGCCTGGGTCAGTTGAAGGCCGCCGACGTTTGCGCATGCGATCAGCAGGACGAACGAAACGGCACCAAAGAGGATCCACAGCGCGCGGCGTACCGGACCTACGAGGTGTTCGAGCAGCGGCTGTGCCCTGACGGACTGCGCCTGGAGACCATCGGCGGGATAGAGCCGCGCGAGATCGTGATCGATCGCAGTCAGCTCCCTGGCCGCGGATTCCGCGCTGACGGAAGGCCGGAGCCGTGCGAGGACACGATCGCTGCGCGAACATGCATGGCAGGCACTTGCTTCCGTCGGATCGTACCCGGCCTGGGTGAAGACCTGTGGAGTCTCGGCCGGGTTGCTCATATGTATCGCGTGAAAATCCGAAGGAAGGACACCGATGACGCGCGCCAGGCCGCTTTCCATTTGAATGGTCCGACCGACGATCGACGGATCTGATCCAAACCGGGTCGCCCAGAGGGCGTAAGTCAGGATGAAGGCGGGCTCGTGAGGCCCCCTGTCTTCATCCGGGGCGAACGTGCGGCCCAGGAAGGGCTTCACACCCAGGGTGTCGAAAAACTGCCAGCTGACGCGCATCCCCCGCCAGACTTCTGCCGTGCCCCCGTTGAAGAAGTCGAGGAACGTGAACTGCCCGTCTCCGTACATCGCAAAACTCTCGATCGTGCGGCTTCGGTCGCGCCACTGCTGCAACGTCCACACGTTCGTGTTGTCCTGAGTGCGTCCAGCGGCGTCGATTCTCGAGATGGTGACCAGGCGATCCGCCGACGGGTACGGAAGCTGCCGGAGGACGATCGACTGGAGCACGGAAAAGATCGCGGTGTTGAGGCTGACACCGAGCGCGAAGGTCAGGAGCGCCGCGAGGGTCACGACGCGGTTCTTCAGGAGCATCCGCACGGCGAAGCGGAGATGACGCATCGGCATGGATACGGCCGGATTATACGCTTCGCGAACTGGCCTCGGAACTGGTCAGGGGATGGACATCGGCTTCATCTTTGTGGAAGATGAAGAAGATCGATCGGCGAGAGTCGCGCCCAGGGCCGGATTACGAGATACGTCGAGCCAACCGCCAGCGCGACCGTCGTGAGCACCACGCCGGTGAGCACGACCGGTTCCACGGGGCGAATGCCATAGAAGATCGCCGAGACGACCGGAACGAGCGCAAGACCGCTCGCCAACCCGGCGAGCGCGCCCACGAGCGCAACGCCGCCGGTCTGTCGTAAGACCATGACGAAGAGATGGACCGGGTTCGCACCGAGCGACATGCGGATCCCGATCTCCTTGCTGCG
>JBPYEE010000158.1:0-18261 GCA_051985095.1 Vicinamibacterales bacterium
CGGGCGCGGACCTCGATCACGCGGCCGGAGGCCAGCGAGACGACGGGCACGGCACGCGAGACGTCGGAGCTGACGACACCCGTGACCGACAACTCGGGCGCGGCGCGGCGCGCGGTCGCGGCCGTGATCGGAAAGCGTTCCGGATGGTCGACGCGGACCAGGCCGCCATCGCCTTCCTCGTCAACAACCACCGGCGGTGGGGCGCCCGACTCGGTCTGCGCCTGGCTCCGCGTACAGGCGGCCGGTGCCAGCGCTGCCATCAGACAGCCCGCGGCCGCGACGCAATTCACGAACAAAGACTTCCTCACGGGATGACCTCTTGACCGACGGCGAGATTGAGTTGCGCCGCCGCATTCAGATACGCGGCGACGAGATTCACATAGGTCACACGCACCGACCGGTACTCCTGCTGCGCCTGTAAGAAATCGAGCAGCGACGCACCGCCACGCTCGTATGAAAACGTCACGGTGTCCCGCACGCGGGCGGCTTCGTCGAGATATGTCGTCCGGTACGGCTGGAGCAGCGTAATCGTGCTCATCATCGTTGCGTATGCGGTGTCGACGTCGCTGAAGACCAGCAGCCGGGCGGCATCCGTCAGCCGCTCATTACGGGTAATGTCGAGTTGCGTTCGCAGCTTCTCGCCCTGGTTCCGATCGAAGATTCGCAGCGGGATCCCCACGCTCATGCCGAAGAACTCGCGCAAGGGCGGCGAATAGCTCTGCCACACGTCCGATATGGAAGGAAAGCCCGCATCGACCGTGATGGTCGGATCGGTGGATCCATTGGCCATCGCGAGGCGGTGATCCGTCTGCGCTTTGGCGACCGCCTGGACCGCCGCCTGGAGATCGGGCCGGCGGTCGAGGGCGGTGCGTCGCAGGTCGTCGAGCGACTGCGCGGGCGCCGCGAAGTCGTACGGGCCGGTCGCATCGAACTGCTCCACCGGCGTCGTCTGATCGTTCAGCAGGCGCAGCAGCTGAATTTTGGCGGTGCGGAGGTTGACCGTTGCGGTCTGCACGTCGGATTCGTAGGTCACGCGCTGGAGTTGCAGGCGATCGAGATCGATTTGCGCGATGTCGCCGGCCTGGAACCGGTCGCGGCTCAGAGCGAGGACCTCATCGTAGCTGCGCAGGTTCTCCTCCGCCAGCGCCAGGAACGCCTTGGCCTGGAGCACTTGCACGAATGCACTGCGCACCGTGAAGAGAAGCGTGCGCTCGAGATCGCCTTGCGTCGAGACCGCAATCGTCGTCGCGCCGACCGCACTGTCGCGCCGCAGCTCACGCTTGTGTTCGCGCTCGTGCAGATAGCTCACGGTGGTCCCCAGCGTCGACGCCGAGAAAATCGAGGCGCCCTCGGTATTGCCGATTTGATCCCACGTGATCGACCACAGCGGATTGGGCCGCAGGTACGCGGTAATCTCGGCCGCTCGAGCCTCGTCGATGCCGATTCGTCCCGCCTGGAGCGTCGGATTGGTTGCCTGGAACCGACTACGGATCTCGGTCCAGGTCACCGGCGTCTGCGCGAGGGCGCTCGTGGCGAACGCGCTGGCAAGAACACAACCGACGCCATTACGCCACACGTGGCGCATGTCGTCTCCTTCCTAAATAGTGTACAGGGCGGCCGCCGTCAGACGGCCAGACTCGTGGCGACAGTGATCGGCGCCGGCGGCCCGCGCGGAGCCGGGACGACGATGGTCCGGCCGCGCAGGCGCTGCGCCGCCAGCGGCCAGAACCGGGAGTGAAGGGCAGCCGAGGCAACAACCGGCGGCGTTGCGGTGAACACCGCCGGGATCGTGGAAGCGAGAATGAGGCTGTCCGCCATTGATCGGGGCGACCTGACGGTCGTGTCGGCGGCGAACGGGTCCTTGAACGCACGGATGGGCGACTGCCCGTCCGGACGTCGCACGGTGCCGGCCTGCTGGTGCTCAACGTGGGCGCGTTGGCCACTCGTCGCCCGCACCGAGTACACCGGCCGACCATCCTCGAAGAGCGTCAAGACGTCCGCAGTGCCATCGAAGTCGGTATCGACGGTGGCTCGCACCGGCACATGCGTCGTCGCATCGAATTCCTCGACGAGATCCACGCGGTCATCGAAATTGCGATCCGACTCGCGGCGAACGAGATCGCCCCCCGTGTAGTACTCGTGCACGTCGGAGCGGCCGTCGAAGTTGCTGTCGACCGCCACTTCGATCAGATGCCCGGCTTGGTCGTAGGTTCGCCAGACGTCGGGCCGCCCATCGCCGTTCCGATCGTCAGTGCTGGTCCAGTCGATCCCCGCCCACGTCGACAGGGCTGCGAGCAGCCCGAAGAACAAGGCAGTGATCCCGACGACGCGGTGTGAGGACACCCCTCTCATGATGGGACCTTTCAGCGTACCAGCGCCTGCCCTCCCTCGCAAGCCGCCAGGTCATAATGAAGTCGTAATTGCCGGGGACCCTGGGGCTGGATCGACGCGAGGATTACGGCTTTTCTCGTCTCCGTCGACGCGACACGGCCCACAGACCGCCGACCGCGCCGCCGTACCGGGCAAGACCTTCCATCACCGCGCACAGGTCGTGCGTCAGCGCCAGCGGCGGACCAGTCGAACCTGCTGAAATCGGCCCGGTGGACCTGCCGCGGGGAGGACGTGGCGGCTGCTGAATCAGTGACGACGCGCTCGCGTGCTGCGCGCTGCCGGGGCCCGTCGGCCGGGTAAGCGGCGCGGCGACCGCTCCGCCAGCTTGTCGGGCAACTCGTACGCTTCCCGCAGCCAATCGGTAATCGGCGGCTCGACTTCATCCCGGTGCGTGATGTGGATGATGTTGACGAGTTTCGACCGGGACGTGCGCTCGACGCGCCGCACCTGCGGAGCGCGCACCGCACGGCCCAGGAAGACGCACACCTGAAGGAAGCTTCGCCGCGGCCGCACGAAGAAGTAGCAACTGGCGCGCGAAAACATGATTGCGGTGCCCGACGCATAGATCCGCTGGTCGCCGAATGCGGCGGCGGTCTCCCGTAGCCGCTCCCACGCTTCGCGCAACTCTTCCGGCAAGTCCTCGGTCAATGCCGCTTCGGTGGTCGTCCAACAGTCGTGCGCTCGGCCTTCTTCGATCCACTCGTGGCAGTGGTGACACTCGCGTCCCGCCATCCGTCAAGACTACGGCTGATCGGCGCGCCGGGTGAAGAAATCGAGCAGCGCTCCCCTGCTCACCGGCGTCAGGGAAACCTGGTGTTCGGCGAGGGCGGCAGATTGACGCCCAGGCGAGCTGCCTCGAATCCACGACGCCGGACTTCAGGGGCCCGTGACATACTGACGCGCATGCGCGTGGCCGTCTTCAACGACATCCACGGCAACTTGCCGGCGCTCGAGGCGGTCCTCGCGGACGTTCACGCCGCGGCCGTCGATCGCGTCGTCGTCGGCGGCGACGTGTTTCCGGGGCCGATGGCGCACCAGGTGCTGGCGCGGCTGGTGGCGCTGCCCGTTCCGGTGGACTTCATTTACGGCAATTGCGAGGTGGCGCTGCTCGAGCAGATCGACCGGAAAGCCTTGTCGAAGATGCCCGACTCCTACCGGCCGATCATGCAGTGGCATGCCGATCACCTCGATGATCGGCAGCGCGAGTTCGTGCGCTCGTGGCCGATGACGATGCGCCTGACGGTCCCGCCGCTGGGCGACGTGTTGTTCTGCCATGCCACGCCGCGCGACTGGAACGAATGCTTCGTGCGAACGACGGCCGAAGAGAAACTGCGCTCCATCTTCGAGGCCGCCGGCGCTGCCGTCGTGGTGTGCGGCCACACGCACATGCCCTTCGATCGGACGGTCGGCCGGACGCGGGTGGTGAACACCGGCAGCATCGGCATGCCATTCGGCCCGCCCGGGGCCGACTGGCTGCTGCTCGGCCCGGGCGTGGATCTGCGGCACACGGCCTACGACCTTGGCGCTGCGGCCGACCGAATTCGCCGCACGGGCTATCCGGCGGCCGACGAGTTCGCGGAGAAATACGTCCTGCACCCGCCATCGGAAGGGGAGATGCTGAAGGTGTTCAGCGCGGCTGAACTGAATCCGTAGAGCTCGGCTCAGAGGGCGAATCGGAATCGAACGTCAGGATATCGCCGAAAAGCCGCCGAGCGATCGCCCCATCTTGCCCTGGGGCCTCTGATGGATGAGCGGCTGCAGCGAGAGCCAGGGAAGCGACTGCTCTCGCAAGGTTTTCGCAAATTGCCGTTGGGCGCTTGTGCTTGAACGATTGCCGCTTCCGTGGACGACACGCTGCGGCAGCTCCGTCCGTCGCTCCTCGAGACGCTGATTCCAGCCGATCTTGATGACGGGAGCGACTCCAACTGCGAACCAGAGAACCGACACGTCTGTGGAGTGGGTTCGTGTCGGCCTTGGCCGATCGCACCGTCACGAGAACGAAGGCGCGTCGAGTCGATTCCCGATCAGTCTCGAGGATCTGTCGGCGACGTCGTCACGATGATGGCTCGATTTCATGAGCTGGTCTGTTTGACGTAATTCGCCACCTGCTCCATGGTCGCGAACCACACCTCGCCTTTGGACTTCATGTAGGTGATCAGGCGATCGAGCTGGACGATGCGCGACCGCCGTCCGCCAACATGCGGATGCTGCGTGAGGATGAACATCGTCCGTTCCTGAAAGGCGAGGTCGAATTCGGCCTTGTAGATCTCGAACACGGCGTCCGGCGACGGGAGCGACCCGTTCGCTGTCTCGCCGTAGTACACGTAGTCGTTATCGACCTCGCTGATCGGAAGTTCGATCACACCGCTCGGCTGTCCGTTCGAAACGATCTCGTAGGGTTCATCCGCGGCGAGCAGACTGCTGTCGTACAGGAACCCGGCCTTGCGGATCAGGTCGAACGTCTGCGGACCGAACCCGGAGCCTGGCGCGCGGACTCCTGCGGGGCGCTTCCCGGTCGCTTTCGTCAGATACTCGATGGATTGGCTCAGTAACCGCTGCTCCTTTGCTGGATCTCCGATACCCGGCCAGTACTCGTGGACCCATCCGTGAACGCCGATCTCATGACGGTGCCTCGCCAGAATCGCCGGCACCATCTCAGGGTGGAGCATGACGCCCATGGCGGGAATGAAAAACGTCGCCGGCACCTGGTGCCGATCGAGGAGATTGAGAATCCTCGGGAGCGACGTCGTCGCCCCGTATTCCCCGACCGACAGCGGCACGGGCAGCGGATTCGCTCGTTGCAGCAATTCATTGTCGACATCGAACGAGAGACAGACGGCGACCCGCGCGCCGTTGGGCCAGGTCCTGGGCGTGAGCTTTCTGCCGAATCTGGCGGTCCCGACTGCCTGCCGAATCTGTTCTTCTGTGGAATCGACGGTGATCGGACTCACCGTGCCCGCTGGCGACTGGTGTGCCGACTGCACCGGTTGGGCGCTCGGCGCACTGCAACCCGGCAGCAATCCAAGCACTACAAGCAGCGCGGCGGAAGGGTGTCGATTCCGTGAAGAATCCATGTTCGTCTCCCTGCTCACTTACTGCACACGATCAGTCCAGCCGTCGCCGACGTACATCCGCGTCGGCCGGCCGTTCGCCTCCACGAAACGCACCACCTCGCCCACCGCACCGCCGCCCGTCGGCGCGACATATCGGAAACGCCCACCGCCAAGCGGTTCCAGGGTGACCGGCGCGTCGAGGGTTGGTGCGTTGGGCGTGATGATCACCAGTTTCTGATTGAGCAGCACGACCTGCGAATCGCCTCCGCGCCCGCGGTAGAGTCCCGCGAAGCGCGCCCAGGCCGGGTCCCACGCTACCGTCGCCGGCTTGGACGCAGAAGCCGTGGCCACCGCTTGTCCGACCGTGGCCATCAACTGCCGCGCGATGTCGGATGGGTTCGAGTCGTTGGTGTTCGTAAGGACGATGACGCCGACTTTGTCGTCCAGCTGAATGAGCGTCTGGGTCGTGTTGCCGGGGTAGCCGCCGCCGTGGCCGACGTAAGTCCTGTCCTTGATGCGGGTGATGTCAAAGCCGAGGCCAGTTCCCGAAGTCCAGTTCTCCTCCACGGAGCGCACGCGGTGCATCTCACGCAGTGACCCGGTACTTACGATCTGCGCCCCGCCACGCGGGCCTCTCCGGAACTGGGCCGAGACGAACTTCGCCATGTCCTCCAGGTTCGACGTGACGCCCGTCGCCGCCGCCATTCCGCGCGCGTCGACGAAGGGAAGGACCTCGCGGGTTCCGTCGGGCATGCGGCGCCCGTACGGCACGGCGAGGCCCGGCACGTTCTTGTCCACGCTGGAGGCGAGCATCCCGAGGGGCTTGAAGATATTGCGATCGACGTAGTCGGCCCACCGCTCGCCGCTGACCTGCTCGATGATCATTCCCGCGACGGCGTAGGCCAGGTTGGAGTACTTCCATCGGACGGATGGCGCAAACGCCGCCTGCCGATCGGCGTAGAGATGGCGGAGCTCGTCGGCCGTCGGGAACGCGAACGAGGTCCAGTGGTCTCCGGCCTCGCGCTGCAAGCCCGAGCTGTGGGAGAGGAGCTGCTCGATGGTGATCGGGCCATCGTCGTCTCCGGCGGGTTTGGCCCTGAACCACGTGAGATATTTCGCGACCGGATCGTCGAGGCGCAGCTTGCCCTCCTCACGCAGCTGCATGATCGCAATCGCGGTGAACAGCTTGCTGTGCGAGGCCATGCGGAACTTCGTCGTCGGCGTCATCGGCAGCTTCGCGTTGACATCGGCGAATCCGAAGCCCGCGCCCCAGACGAGTGCCTGATCGCTCACGACGCCCACCACGACTCCGGGCAGCCCTCGATACGCAATCTGTCCTTCCATCCACGCGGAAAACAGCCGCTCGGCGCCGAGCACGTCGGGGGCATCGGCCACTGCCGTGCCAGCGGTGGCAGGCTGTCCGGCTGACGAGGCCGCGCCCGCAAGAGCCCCGGCGAATGTGCAAGCGGCGAGGATGGCGATCCCGAGTGCCAGAAGTGTACGGGATAGCGGAACCAGACGGGACATGGCGCCTCCAGTATGGTTGGCAGCAACGAACGCGCAAGCGTCGCGCAAGCTGCCGGCGACGTCAAGGTGACGAGGGCCTGGCCGTCCGCCAGAAGCCGGTTGGCGAGGCCACCGGTCCGCGGGGCTCCGGACTCCGCTTCGCCGCCGGAAAAACGGCCGCGCGCGCCCGTCTGTCTACGACGCTTTTGCGTTCGCCGCCGGTTTGCGACCGATCCGCCGGTCGTGCTCGCAGAACCGGCAGAGACGTCCGCACACCGAGTGGTCCGTCGTTTGACCGATTCCTTGATGTTAGATAGGCGCTATGCGGGACCGTTCGGCCGCTGGCTGATCGCGACGCACGGTGATGAACGGCGGGTGTATATACTCAATCGTTCTGGAGGCAAAGATGAAGCGCTCTGCCGTCGGATGTGTGCTGGCAGTGATGGCATGTCTGATGGCCGAGCCGGCGTTTGCCGCGCCGTGCGAAAGCCTGGGCCGGCTCACGCTGAAGGATGCCACTGTCACGGCGGCACAGCGGATCGCGGCAGGAACGTTCTCACCGCCAGCCGCCGACCCGGCCTCCGGAGCACGCGGCAACGCCTTCAAAGATCTTCCCGAGTTCTGCCGCATCGCCATCACGCTGGCGCCGACGAGCGATTCGGATATCAAAGTCGAAGTCTGGCTGCCTGCGCGCGGCTGGAACGGCAAGTTCCAGGCGGTGGGTAACGGCGGTTGGGCGGGCGTAATCAGCTACGCCGCGATGGCCGACGCGATTCGCTCAGGGTATGCGACCACGTCTACCGACACCGGGCACGTGGGAGGACGCGGGACATTTGCGCTCGGCCATCCCGAGAAGCTGATCGACTTCTCGTGGCGATCCGAGCATGAGATGACCGTCGCGGCGAAGGCGGTCATTGAAGCGTTCTACGGCCATGCGCCGAAATTTTCGTACTGGAACGGCTGCTCGACGGGCGGGCGGCAGGGGCTGAAGGAGGCGCAGAGATTCCCCGACGATTACGACGGCATCATCGCGGGAGCGCCAGCGAATCGGACGGCGATCTCGCTGTGGATCGCGCACGCGGTATTGAAGGATCCGGCGAGCTATATCCCACCGGCCAAGTTCCCACTTATTCATCAGGCAGCGCTCGCTGCGTGCGACGCGATCGACGGCGTGAAGGACGGACTCATCGACGACCCGAGGAGATGTACCTTCGATCCGAAAGTCTTACTGTGCCAAGACGGCGACAGTCCCTCATGCCTGACTGCGCCGCAGGTCGCCGCGGCGAAGAGGATCTATTCTCCCGCGATCAATCCTCGCACGGGACAGCTCCTGTTCAATTCCCTGGTTCCGGGCACCGAACTCGGATGGGGTGCCCAGGCGGCAGGTCCCGAGCCCTCCTCCCTCATCTACGATCAGTATCGTTACGTTGTTTTCAGGGATCCCAACTGGGATTGGAGAACCTTCGACTTCGACAAGGATGTCGCGCGCGGCGATCAGCCCGAGAACCTGATCATGAACGCGACCGATCCGGATATGAAGCGGTTCTTTTCTCACGGTGGCAAACTGCTCCTGTATCACGGGTGGAGTGATCCGCTGGTTCCGACCTTGAACACGATCAAGTACTACGACAGCGTGGTGCAGAACCTGGGTAGTGCCTCGAACGCTGCCGGGCGCGTCCGGCTGTTCCTTGCGCCGGGCATGGGCCATTGCGGCGGCGGCGAGGGGCCGAATGCGTTCGACAAGGTCAGCGCACTCGAGCGATGGGTCGAGCAGGGCAAGGCTCCGGATGCATTGATCGCCTCGCACGCGGCCAACGGCAAGGTCGATCGTACGCGTCCGTTGTGTCCCTACCCGCAGGTGGCGAAGTACAAGGGTGCGGGCACCATCGATGAAGCCGCGAATTTCAGCTGTCAGGTGCCGTAGCGGTTTTAGCCTCGCGGGTCAGGCTTTCCGACCAGTCTCGAGCCAAACGCGCACACCAGAGATCGACGGCTGAACGTTCTGAACGATGCGCCGTATCCCAGCGAGCTGAAGGTCAGCCGGTGCGTGTCGCGGACGGACCCGTGGTGGTGCGTCGTTCGAGAGATGATTGACGCGCGCCACAAGGCCTGACGATTCAGACGCTGCTTCGGCTGCAGACCGGCTAGAACGAAAAGCCAAACGTCGCGCGCATGATGCGCGGTGGCACGATCGCGTTGGGGAAGCCATAGGTCGGACCCGCCACGAAGCTGACTGCCGAGCCCGAGCCGTAGCCGGCGCCCTGGGGCGTGTTGATATTGAAGACGTTGAAGATGTCCAGATCGAATGAGAGCCGGCGGGAGCCGCCGATCGCGAACTTCTTCGACACCTTGAAATTCGTGTACTGCAGGCTCGGCGCGTGCACGTCCCCCGGATTGTCGAGGGGAATCGTCACGGTCGACAGCTGCGGGATGCTCCGGAACGTGTAGGTGATCTGGCCGGGGTCGCCGCGCGAGTAACGCCAGACCACGGCGAGCAGGACGTCGTGCTTCAGCTTGTAGCTGCCGTTGATCCGGAGCTCGTAGTCCCAGGTATTTTGAATCGCGAAGTAGTCCTGATTCGGGCTCTGGGGGACCGCGTTGGCAGCAGCCACGTACGCGTTCGTGTTCGTGAGCGAGAAGGTCACGGCGGCATCCCACGGTTGGCCATTCTTCTGACGCTTGATGAGGGTCCCCTCGATGCCGTTGTAGACGTCGTTCGGCCGGCCGCTTGCCCGGTTCACGAGCTCGCTCAACGAGTAGGCGGCACCGGAAAGGGCCGCCGGATACGTCCAGATCGTGATGTCCCCGTTGGGGTCTGCCGGCCCGGTCAGGCCAGCCGTCGTCGGAATCTGCTCGGTGATCGGAATCGTGTAGGCGCTGTACGGGCGCGCCGGATCGTAGCCCGCGTACAGGCCTGACTGCGACGTGCGCACCCACCCGAGCCGGAGCCCCATGCCCGGCATCAACTCCTGCTCGAAGGAGAGCGCTTCCTCGGTCGTCCAGGGTTCCTGCAGGTTCGTGTTTTCGACGGCGCTGGCCTTGCCACCCGTGATGCTGACGAATGCCGGGTTGTTCGAGGTCGCCAGATTCACCGAACCCGGCGCGTAACACGCGCAGTGCGTGGGATCGGTCCACTTGTAGGTGGTCGTCACCTTTGTATTGGCGTTGAACGAGTTCGCATAGCTGTAGCCGGGCGTGAAGCCGAACCGCCCGAAGAACGCCTTGACAACGGTCCTGCCGTTGCCGCGAATGTCCCACGCGATCCCCAGACGTGGATCGATCGGGTTCCAGCTGTGGAGCTCGGTCGCCTCCACCGCAGGCTGGAACACCGCGGGCCCAAACTCCGTGGCCGGGCTCGATTGAGCCGGCAGCCACGAGCGGTAGCGGTCGTACCGGAGACCCAGATTCAACGTCACGCGCTTCAGAGTGACCGAGTCCTCCGCAAACGCTGCGTACTCGTTGCCGTTCGACTGGGAGGTCGGCCACCAGTAGGTCTGCAGCTCGAACGGTTGCGGTACGCCCGCGGCGTTGTTGGTGTAGATGAGTTCGTAATTCCCCGCCAGATTGGGCACGGGCAGGTTGTGGCCCTCTTCGTACGGATAGCCATGGAACCCGAGCTTGATCGAGTGCTGGCCGCCGAAAAACGGGTGCTCGGGAAAGAGTGTCACCGTTGCATCGGTCCCGAGACGCTGGAAGTTGGCGCGACTCTCGTTATACCGATCCGGCCCTGTGTAATTCAGCGTCGTCAGGTTGTAGGTCGCGGGTGCTCCGCCCGCCACGTCAGCGCTCGGCTGCGGCAGAAAGAACGACTGCCAATGGAACCCGTACACGGCCGCATTCACAAGGACCCGGCTGCTCGGTATCCACTGAAATTCTCCCTTCTGCATGTAGTTCGGGAGCGAGTAGTCGAGGGTTGAGGGGAATGGCATGTACGAGCTGGCCTGGCGGTCCGGCTCGTCCTTCAGATTCCTGTACATCACACCGATGAACTTCATCCCCTTCGCCGGGGAGTAGCTCACCTTCATCGTCTGATTCGTGTTCTCGAGCTGATGGGTGCCGACGTAGCCGAGGACGTCGTTGGTTTCCTTCTGTTCACGCAACGCGCCATAGAACCAAATCCGGTCTCGCACGATGCGGCCGCCGAGATCGCCGAACAGATCCGTGAAGCTGTCCAGGGGATTGCCGTTGGTGATGCCTTGGGCAATCAGCGCCGGCGTGATGTTGTTGGCTTCGAGCGTCGGCCATTCACCGCCGTACTGGAGCAGCGAGTGGAAGTCGTTGCCTCCCTGCTTGATGATCTGGAACATGCTGCTGCCGGGCAGTTGAATAGACGCGTCCTGCGCCGCGGCGGCCACCTGAACTTCTTCCCACGACAGCACGTCGGTGAAGGTCGCCCCGCCGCCGGATCCGTCACCGGTGTTCGTGTTGACGCCGTCCAGGACCTGCGCGTTGTTGTTCGGCAAGCCGTAGTTCCGGTACCCGATCTGCAGTGCGAGCCGGCTGCCGCCGACGTCGGGCGAGTTGTCCATTCGGATGCCCGGCGTCAAGCCGAGGATCTCGTAGATGGTGTTGGTGGTCGGTACCGACGCGAGCTTTGCAGCCGTGATGTTCGACTGGATTTCGGTATGGGCTGTGTCGATGACCGGCGACTGACCTGTGACCGTCACGTTCTCGGTCACCGCTCCGGGCTTCAGCACCGGATCGACACGGGTGGTGAAGCCGACGTTGACCATGAGCCCCTCGCGGACAACGGTTCCAAATCCCGCGAGCTCGTACGTAACCCGGTACTCGCCGGGCGGCAGGTTGACGATGTGGTACGTGCCATCTTCGATCGAAGTCGTGACGCGCTGACCCTGCAGAGCGGGACTGTTGGCCGTCACCGTGACGCCCGGCAGGACCGCCTGGGATTCGTCGACGACACGTCCTTCGATCACGCCAACGCCCTGACCAGCCAGCTGGCCGGCGCGCGCGCTGTCGCTGAATCCGAAGACGATGATCCACGGCGCGATGAAGACCCCGAAACGCGCATCCAGGTTGCTCCGAACCACCCCGACCAGCCCCATACTGACCTCCTCATCACGCCGGTGAAGCACCGCTGAACGACTGATGATGAAGCTCGAAATGTGTCGGGAGACGGACCCAACAACCAACGCGGCACGTGCAAGGTGTGTCGATCGGCGCCGGTTCGATCTCGGCGGGATGCTATTGAGCCGCCAACCCGAATGCAACCCAAAATGACGACGAGTCCGGTGTGACAAAGGGTCTACATGCAGAAGTGCCCATGCGCACGGCACCACGCGCTGGCTGCGCGAAGGCCACTTATACGCGTGACACGACGGGCCGTGTCAGCAGACCGGACGCTTCCTTGACGGCGTCCCGGAGAACTCGCCGCCTCTAGTTGGACCAGCTCGTCCGCCACGGCGACGTTTCGGGCAGAAGGGCCTTCGGTTCTGAGCCACGGGGAAGACCGCGCGGTCGCACGCTGCACCAGGGACGTACAGTGCACAAGTCCGGGCGGCCGAACGGCGCAACATCTGTCGTGCATGGCCTGACCACAAATCGTCGATGCCACCCCAGGAGGGTCAGCGCACCGGCGCTGATGACGGTCGGGTCGCGTCCAGACCCATCTTGGCCAACCGCTGATTGAACCGCACATCCGGGCGAAGGCTGTCCCACTGGGGCGCAACAGCAAGATGTACCAGCGCTGGGTCGCGAGTATCCAGTGCGCGATCGAGATGGTCGAAGGCGATGTCGAAGTCCCCAACCGCTCCATGAAGGACGGCACGCTGAATCGACGCCGCGCCGCCTTCCCCTCGCGGCAAGTGTTCGAGCATGCAGCGCGCCAGTTGCGGCTGCCCTCCACTCACGTAGGCATCCATCATCTCTGCACACGATCGCTCTAGCTGCGCGAGCGCCGTCTTTGGGACTCCCCACACTTCTGCACGGCGCAAATTCTCCGCAAGGAACCGCTCGAGGTCCCCTTTCTTCCAAAGCGCGCCGGCCAGGAATTCCCCGGCGAGGAGGTGCCGAGGATCAAGATCCAGCGCCCTGGTTGCCCAGGTGATAGCGTCGTCGTACCGCCGCTGGTGCCAATACGACATCGCGATATGGACGAACACAAGCGGCGACCGTGAATCGCGCTCGAGTGCCTGCTGCTTGAACCGCAATCCCTGTTCCAGATGCCCGAGCGCCTCCATCAGGCTGCCGTACTGGAGCAACCCCTCACAATGAGCGGGGTTGAGGTCGAGGGCTCGCCGCAGGCTCCGCTGCGCACCAGTCCAATCCCATTCGCTCAGAAACAACACTGAACCGAGCGCCACTTGTGCATCTGCGCATCCATCGTCCATGGCGAGTGCACGCAGAGCCGAGGCTCTCGCGTCCGCGTACGCTTCCAGGTGCGGCACCATTCGAAGGCTGGCCTGGGCGCACCGGGTCAACGCGAGGCCGGCATGGGCCGCCGCATAGGTCGAATCAATCTCGATGGCGGTGCGAAACGCCGTCACCGCGTCCGGTAGCTCGAAGTTCGACCCAGAGAGCAGGTGCGAACGGCCGCGGCCCACAAGCTCATACACCTCAATGGGCGGCAACACCGCTTGCCCGGCAACCGGATCGTCGCGATCCACCGATCCCGTGACGGGCGCGACGAACCGATATCCCGAGCGCGGGACCGTCTCGATGTACGTCGAACCGCGCTGGGCCTCATCGAGCGCTTTCCGGAGGCTGGCGATATGGACGGTGAGGATGCCCTCCTCGACGAAGCTGTCCGGCCACACCCGCGCCAGCAGTTCCTGCTTGGTGACGAGCCGGCCCGACTCGCGCACGAGGGCGACGAGAAGATCGAACGCCTTCGGCGCCAGGCGGATGGCCTCGCTGCCTGTTCGCGACAACCGGCGCTCGTGGACATCGAGCATGAAATCGCCGAACTGAAACCGTTCGGGTCGCGGCATCAGAATTCGGCGAATCTTAGCAAAAGCTTCGGGACTCTCGGGCTCGCTGACGGTTATCGTCCGATCCATTCATCAATCGGACACAAAAGGGGAGGCCACATGGCTGAGACAGAGCGGGAGATCCTGGAGCAGGAAGAAGCATTGGCGCTTGCGAAGCGGACCCTGGACCTTGAGGCGCTCGATCGCCTCTACGCGGACGAGCTCCTGCTGACGGGAGTGCTCGGCGAGCCGACGTGCAGTAAGTCGGCGATCCTCGATGAGGTGAAGCGTGGGATTGCCGAGCGCGAGCGCGCGACGGCGAGCGGGCGGCCACTCGTCACGGCCTGCGACAACGAAGACGTGAAAGTGGCGACGTATGGCGACGCCGCCATCGCCTGCTACCGGTTCGTCGTCAGGATCAAAGGCGAGGACACGGACGTCCATCGCCGCTACAGGACGACGAACGTCTGGATGAAAAGACAGGGCCGCTGGCAGATTGTCGCTGCGCATACCGCCTTCGTCCTCGATCCAAGACAGGCGGCGCTTCTGGCGGGGGAGTCGCCATCGACGTAGGTCATCGCGCGAACATGATTGTCCTCAGTCGCGTCAGCGGTGCTCCAGCTACAAAGGCGTGAACAGCTTCGCCCGCTGGCGGAGCCTCATTCGAGGCGCGGTTTTTCGGGGTCAGCCTCAGGACCCCTTCTTGCCTTCGTCCGCCCGCGTTCTCGCCGTGGTCCGCACGCTGGGCCCCGAGCTGAAGGTCGGATCAGACTTCAGAGGGAGGGTTGAACTGTCTATGTGAACAGTCGGCCGCCCTTACGGCCCTCATCGCTTCTCCTGACGCCGCCATCCGACAAGTGCGTCATTTGCCGGATGGCGCGCCGAACATCACAATCTGACCGTTCAGCGTCAGGACTGGCTGCGGCAGTCGCGGGAGTAACGCCGATCTGCCAGGGACAGACGGAGTTCGCCTGCGAACTCGTCGCCGGCTACCTGAAAGGCGGTTGAGATGCTTCCTGAATTCCGAGGACTGACACCGTTGATCCAGATCTTCGATATGCCGGTATCGCTGCGCTTTTACCGTGACGTCCTTGGTTTCGAGGTCGTTACCGCGTCGGGCCCCGTGCCCACCTGCGGATGGGTCCTGCTCCGGCGCGACACCGATGAGATCATGTTGAACACGCAGTTCGAAGATGATCACCGACCGGCCGTTCCGGACGGGCCGCGTCAACTGGCACACATGGATACGTGTTTTTACTTCGGCTGCGATGATCTGGACGCGGCGTACGCACACCTGCAGGCTAACGGGGTCGCTGCACACAAGCCGTCAATCGCGCCCTACGGTATGCGGCAACTGTACTTCGCGGATCCGGACGGGTTCAACCTCTGTTTCCAGCATCCCGCGAGTACGGAGACCGTCGAACAATCGTGGCAACGAGGACGGAGCGCGTTGAATGAGGAATCTTGAGCTGAGATCGACTCGGCTGGTTTGTGGCGACAGTTGCGACTCGGATTATCTTGATCGGTAAACCCATGCCCGCGAAAGAGCCGGCATCAAAGGCGTTGGCGAATCGAGAGGCTCCACGACGACGACGTCAACTACACGGATATTCCCGAACTCGACGACGACGTGTTCGCGTAGCCGTTGGTGGTCGTCGAACGGCGTGTTTCGTTTTTCTGCGATCACGCCGACGAAGTCGTACGAGGCCGTTTGGGCCGTAGACCGACAGGGGAGCGTTCATCAACCGCCGTTGCCCGACGGGATCGGCATCGCCGAAGGACGTACGCGCCATTGTTTCGTTAATCACGGTCACGACCGGACGACGCGCCCTCCAATTCGCTGAACGTGCGGCCGCGACGACCACGCAATCCGAGGACGTTGAAGTAGCCGGGCCCACCCACCTTCAGGTCCGCGATCGGTCGTTGCGCGCCTTCCACAATCGGCTGATCTGCGCGATCGTCGAGCGGAAGACACGGGCTGAATTTTCAATTGACACTCGTCCGACGCGGGACAGAAGATGACCGCCTCCGGTCGGCGTTCGCATTCGCGCACTCTTCAGGGAGGCCCACCATGAGACCGAACGGACCAGGCCTGGTCGCGCGGCAACCGGCACGTGCCGGCTGCACGATTGTCGCGATGGCGGTCGCTGCGATCATTGCCACGCACCCCCTGTTCGCACAGGGCACCGGCGCCACGCTTCTCGGTGTCATTACCGACGAGCAGCACGCCGTGTTGCCTGGCGTGACCCTGACGATTTCGAACGTCGATACAGGCATTGCGCGAACGGTGATCACTGACGCGGGGGGCTACTACCGCGCGCCTGCGCTTCCGCCCGGGACGTACGCCTTGACAGCCGATCTTTCCGGGTTTTCCAGCTACAAGCGCGGAGGGCTGACGTTCACGACCGGGCAGGAGGTCCGGATCGACATCACGCTCCAGCTGGCATCCGTGAAAGAGACGGTGGAGGTGACGGCGGCGGCGCCCCAGGTCGACGTCAGCAACAACACGCTCGGCACGACCGTCAATCGCAAGGACCTCGACACGATTCCGCTCGTCGATCGGAACTTCCTGAGCCTCGCCAACATGACGCCGGGCGTCACGGGCGTCGGCGGCGGCGGTGTGAACACTGCCGGGCAGCTGAATCGAAACAACTCGTACCTCGTCGACGGTGTCAGCAACGACGACACCATCGTCTCGAGCTCGCGCGGCGGCTTTTCACTCGAGGCGGTCCGCGAATATGTCGTCCTCGCCAATCAGTTCACTGCGGAATACGGCATTGCCTCCGGCGCGATTGTGAGCGTGGTCACCCGGTCGGGGACGAACCAGAACGAGGGCAGGACGTTTCTGTTCGATCGCAGCGAGAGCCTCGACGCGCAGGACCCCTTTTCGCACGCGCAGGGATCGGGCAAGGCGCCCTTCAGCCAGCAGCGATTCGGCGGCTTCTATGGCGGGCCGATCGTGAAGGACCGGCTCTTCTATTTCGGATCGTACGAAGGGCTGCGCCTGCGGCAGACCTCGGTCGTCACCTCGCCTGACGTACCCGTCGACCAGCGGGAGTGGCCAAACCCGAACGACGAACACCAGGCGTTCGCCAAGTTCGATTCGCAGCTGTCCGGCCGGCATTCGGTGACCGCTCGCTACCGCCTGGACCACAACCAGACGCATGGCGACGGCATCGGAGGGTTGAACACTCACGACCGCGGCAGCAACTCGCTGACGCGCGATCAGGACGGCGTCTTCACCGACACACTCGTCCTGTCGAGTCAGGCACTGAACGAGTTCCGATTCCAGGGGAGCCAGCGGTACAACAACATCGATACGATCGGCTACAGCCCCGACGGCACGCCGGCCATTGCCCGCCCGTCCGGGAACTTCGGCAAAGCGGTGAACCTGCCGCAGGGACGCACGGAAGACCGGTATCAGTTCGTCGACAACTTCTCGATGACGAAGGGCCGGCACGATCTGAAGATGGGAACCGACGTCAGCATCATCCGCGGATCGAGCTTCTTCCCACGAACGCGCGACGGCAGCTTCACGTTCGCCACCGACAAACCCTTCGACCCGAACGATCTGTCGACCTATCCGATTCAGTACAAAGTCGAGCACTTCAACCCGAATATCAACCTGCCGAACGAGCTGTATGCCGTCTTTCTCCAGGACGGCTGGCGCGCGCGCGGCGGCGTGACGCTGAATCTCGGCATCCGATACGATCTGGAGACTTCGTACAGCAACATCCTTGGTGTGCCCAACGATCACTCGAATCTGCAGCCCAGGGTCGGATTCGTGTGGGCGCCGTTCGGCGACACGAGGACGGCAATCCGCGGCGGCTTCGGCATCTATTCGGATCGCTCGTTCACCAACGTGGCGCTCGACGTCGTGGCCGCCGAGAACTCGCAGACGGTCATCATCAACAATCCCGGCTATCCGGATCCGCTGTCGCACGGAACGCTGTCGACCGCGCTGCCGAGCAAGACGGTCATTCAGCAGAATCCGAAGACGCCGAGGACCGAGAGCGCGAGCCTCGGGTTCCAGCGCGAACTTCGGCCGGGGCTGACTGTCTCGGCCGACGGTGTCTACAGCCGCGGGTACGACCTCTTCAACAACATCGACGTGAACTACCCGGCGTTTGTCGGCGGCCCGCGACCGGACGCCGCCTACGGGCAGATCATCGAGTTCGCCATGCAGGGCAACTCGTGGACGACCGCCCTGCTCGCCAACGTCCAGTATCGGCCGGCGCACGGTCCGACCTTCGGCGTGGCCTACACGCTGTCGCGGGCGCTCCGCGACGTCGAGGACTTTCAGTTCTTCTGGATGAACGGGCTGAATCCGGAAGCCGACAAGGGTCCGGCCAACAATGACCGGACGCACCAGGTCGTGGTCAATT
>JBPYEE010000159.1:0-2041 GCA_051985095.1 Vicinamibacterales bacterium
AGAATCGGTCGTTCGACCACATGCTCGGTTCGCTCCAGGAGTCGGATGCGCGCATCGACGGAATCAAGAACGCACAACCCAATCCTGACACGAACAACGGGCCAGTCACACCGCAGCCGCTGGCCGACTATCAAGGCCAGCTAGATCCGGACCCGGACCACGCCTTCGCCGCCGTGGACAAGCAGATCTTCAACGGCAATATGAGTGACGGCCGCGTCGCCACGATGAACGGGTTCGTCCGCAGCTACTTCGATCAGCGGCAAGACGTCGATCATTCGCACAAAATCATGTACTACTTCACGGCGGATAAGGTGCCGGTGCTGACGACGCTCGCTCAGGAGTTCGCCGTCTTCAATCGCTGGTTCGCGTCGATTCCAGGCCCCACGCTCTGCAATCGGGCCTTCGCGCATTACGGTACCTCGTTCGGTCAGGTCGGCATGGATTTGTTTTATGCGAACGCGAAGTTCAAGAGCATATACGAGCGAATTGTGGCAGCCGGCCGGACCGCAAAACTCTATTACTACGACCCGACGAGCTCGAGTCTCGAAGTGATCAACCTGCTCAAGAATCAGCCGCAGCTATTTGGCGTGTACGCCGATTTTCTGTCTGATTGCAAGAACGGGACGCTGCCCGACTATTGCTTTGTCGAACCGAATTACAGCGATCACGACGGCGACGAGGGCGAGATCATCGCCTCGGACCAGCATCCGGATCACCACGTGCGCGAAGGCGAGCGCTTCATTGCCACGACGTACAACGCGATTCGCGAGAACGACGCGTTGTGGGAGTCGACCGCTCTTCTCGTGGTGTACGACGAGCACGGCGGCATCTTCGATCACGTGGCTCCACCGGCGTGCACCACCGATGGGTTCGTCGCGCAACCGAAAGACACTGGCACGGGCCTGCCGTTTCATTTCGATCGCCTCGGCGTCCGCGTGCCGGCGGTCCTGGTGTCGCCGTGGGTTGCGAAGGGCACGGTCGTCACCGATCGGGTGTTCGACCACGCATCGATTCCGGCGACCGCGACCAAGTGGTTGATCGGCGACTACGCCGACCGCTCGGATCGCGAGAAGGCCGCTGACACGTTCCTCGATCTGCTCACATTACCGGTCGCGCGAAATGACGCGCCAGAGTTCGATTTGGGATAACTCAAGATGGCCAAGATTCCTGTCCCACCGACGCCGAAAGATGCGTTCAATCGTCATCGCACACCGGGCACGCTGTTGCGGACCCAGATCGCGCACCTGGAGCATGCGGTCCTGAGCCGCGGACGGTCCATTCGCACGGAGGGTGAGGCCGCGGAATACATCGCCCAGTTATCGAGCCTGATCCGGGGCGACGCCGCGGTCCCGCCAAAGCCACGTTCAGCGGCCCGAGCCGAGCCGAAGCGTTCGGCGAAACGGTCGCCACGAGGGAAATGAGCCATGCGCGCAGTCAGTTTCACGGTTCTCGCGTTGCTGCTCAGCTCGCCCCTGGCCGCTCAGGAATCGCAAGTCGGCGCTGATTCCCGCCGCGAGCGGGAGGATCTGGCCAAAGACTGCTCCATCAGCACCATCCACAGCTGCGCCGTCGATCTCGCAACTGAGGATCCGTTCCATGTGGCGTTCGGCAGCCTCGCGCCGCAGAGTGGCTTCGGACTCGGGGGCGCCTACGTCGAGCACTATACGCCGGAAGGCGGCAGCTGGAAGTACAGCTGGAATGTCGATGCCGTCGCGACAGGGTCCGGATCGTGGCGCGGCGGAGCGTACTTGAAACTCGTGCGCGACGCGGCGTCTGCGATTCGCGTGGTGCAGCCGGGGGACGCGCCCGTGACGCGCGCGCACGACGCGTATCCGATCATCAACGTCTACCTTCAAAGCAGTTCACTCGACCGGTTGCTTTTCTTCGGCGAAGGCGCAAATTCGTCGGCCGCCGGCCAGTCCGTCTTCAAGGAGCGGCAGACGGTCATAGGCACCGCTGTCGTCTATCCATTGCCGGGCGCACCGCTCGACGCGTCGGTTCTGGGGAGCGTCAACGGCCGGTTCGTGCGCGCAACCGGAAC
>JBPYEE010000160.1:0-6643 GCA_051985095.1 Vicinamibacterales bacterium
AAGGGGTCGGCCCGCACGTCCGTACGCGCTCCTCTCGCAGACTGCTGAAGGCGATTTCCGGACGGAAAGGTTCAAGAGCGCCGCCAAGTTTCGCGTCCGGCTCGCTGCGCTCGGATCGGGCGAACGACCCGTCTCTCTGGACGATTTGATCGACGCCCTGAACAGTTAAGCCGGGCCGACCGGGTCCGCCTCCGGTTTCCTTGTCACGAATCGATGCGGCGACGACTGAGCGCAGCAGGCGTCGCGCGACATGATGGGCGGGCAGTGCGCCGCGGACACGGCTTGGTGCCCACTGGCGGTCTCGCACGATGACACTCACAGGCCGACGGAAACCTGCCCGAAGGCGTCGCTTCGAGTACGCATCACTCCGCGCGAAGCGCGTCCACCGGATTGACGAGGCTCGCTCGTCGCGCCGGAAGGACGCAGGCGAGCAGCGCCGCAAACCCCAGGCTCGCCATCGTCGCTATGAGCAGCAGCGGACTGTGCGCAGAGGTTTGATACAGCTGCGACGTAATCAGGCGGCCGAGCGCGAGCGCGGCCGCGAGGCCAACCGCCAAACCGACAAGAACCGGGCGCATGCCCTGGTCGACCACCAGTCGCAGGATGTCGCGCGTCTCAGCACCGAACGCCATTCGGACTCCGATTTCGCCGGTGCGTTGTCCGACCGTATACGCCACGGCGCCGTAGATGCCGACCGTCGCGAGCACCATAGCGACGCCGGCGAAGATTCCGAGGAGCCACATCATCAGTCGCGCCTGACCCAGTGTTTGCGCCACGACTCGATCCATCGTCTGCGGCTGCGCCACCGCGATTCCGGGATCGACCGTGGTCAACGCCGACTGAACGAGGCGAGTAACGGCCTTCAGCTCGAGCCGGCTGCGCACGGTGATGAGCCCGAACGGAAAATTCTCCTGCGCCCAGGGACGATAGAATTCCATGCCGGGTGGTTCGGCCACACGTTGTGAGCGCACGTCGCCGACCACGCCGACGATTTCAGAAGGCGTTCCCGCGCTCGTCACGAGCAGCATCTTGCCGATCGGACTTTCATCCGGGAAAACTCTCTTCGCACCGGCCTGGCTGATCAGCACTACGTTCCGACCACCGGCGAGGTCGTGTTGGTCGAAGTCGCGCCCGGCCAGTACAGGAATGCCCCACGTCTTCAGATATCCGGGGGCAATGTCGTGGCCAGGTGCCGAGGCACGTTTGTCTACCGGCGGCACTTCGATGTCCGCGCGCGCATACAGCGTTCGCCCGCCACCAATCAGTGGAATATCGCCGCTGATGCTCGCACTCTCCAGACCCGGCAGGCTGCGCAGCGCGGCCAGCGTCCGATCGACAAACCGCTGGCGTGCTTGCAGATCGGAGTAGCGCGCCTGCGGCAGGGTAATGAACCCGACCCACAGATGGTCCGGGTCGAATCCGAGGTCCTGACGGGTCAGGCGCACGAAGCTCGCGATGAGGAGCGCGGCGCCCAGGAGCAGGGCGACCGACAACGCGACTTGCGCGCCCACGAGAATCCTGCGAAAGCGCTGTTGCCGCCAGCTCCCGCTTGCGCCGCGGGCGCCTTCCTTCAACCCGTCGATCAAATCGGCCCGCGACGCGTGCAGCGCAGGGTACAAGCCCATGGCCAGGCCCGTCAGAATGGACACCGTCGTCATAAAGCCGAGCATCGGAAGCGACAGACCGGGGTTGTAATCGCGCTCGAGCGGTAGGAAGTTCGAGGCCATTGCTGGAATCAGCGGAACCAGCCGCAACGCCAGGAGCGCGCCGGCGACTCCGGCGAGCGTGCTGACAAGGAGACTCTCGGCGAGGAAAAGCCGGAGCACGCTCGAGCGCGACGCGCCGAGCGATATCCGCAGCGCGATCTCTCGCCGGCGCCCGCTGAAGCGCGCGAGCAACAGGTTCGCGACGTTGCTGCACGCAATCAGCAGCACGAGGCTGACAGCCGCAAGGAGCGTCGCGAACGCTGGCCGCAGATTACCGGTCACGTCTTCCGGCATCGTCTTGATCGACGTGGTGGCCGTGCGATCGATGTTGCTCGGATACTCGGTGGCATAACTCTGATCGAGCGAGGGCAGTGCCGCGCGCGCCTGCTCCAGCGTGACACCGGGCTTCAACCGCCCCAGGACACGCAGAAACCCGGTGCCGCGCATCATGCGCTCGTACGAAAAGCCCGGGATAACGAACGGCTTCGTCGTCCAGACTTCGGCCACGGCATTGGTGCCAAACCACGCGGCGGGCTGGTTCGGCAGGACCCCGACGATCGTGTACGACGTGCCGTCGAGCATGATACTCCGGCCGATCACATGTGGATCGCCGCTCAGCCGCGCCCGCCAGAACCGCTCGGTGACGACGGCAACGTCGGCTCGCTCTTCTTCCTCGGGCAGAAAGTGGCGGCCGAGAATCGGCCGGACACCGAGCAAACCAAAATAGTTCCACGTCAACCGTCCGCCGAAGACCTGCACCGGATCGCCAAGGCCGGTCAGCGTGAACGCAGAAAAATTCTCGCCGGCGAAATCGCTGAAGATGTTCTGCGCGTCGCGGTAATGCATGACGCGGGGTGCCGAGAGCGGAATCTCGCTGAGATCGCGCTCCTTCGCGTTGGCGTACATGTGAACGACCCGGCTCGGCTCGGAATAGGGAAGGCCGCGCAGGAACAGATCGTCGATCAGGCTGAAGATGGCGCTGTTAAGGCCAATGCCGATCGCCAGCGTCAGCACTGCAAGCAGCGTGAATCCGGGCGACTTCAGCAATTGGCGGAGCACAAAGCGGAGGTCTGTCATTGGGGGCGACCAGCAAAGAACGCCACTATTGTGCACTATCGCGACGGATGCGCGGGCGGCGATCCATACCACCTGGGACCACCGGGCTCGAACACGTTACCGTCGCGTCTCCCGACGATTGTTCGATACTGGGACGGAGACGTCCGTCGGCGACCAGTGAGCGATTACTGAGCGCGTCTGGCGCATGCAGTAGAAATTTGCTCGCGCAGCTCGCCCGTAGTCGTGTGAGAGCCCATCCCGCCGAGAAGCGACGTTCACTTCAGGGTTTCGTGGTTTGGCGTCAAGCAACGATTAGGTCTGCCGGCTGCCCGGCACCAGCGAATGACGCTCCGTCAAAACGCCTCAAGAAGGGTGGAACATTAGTGACGTCGCGCTATCGGCGGTTCCTCGCGGACTACGGCGCGCGAAAGGCTGGGGCGCGCGCAGGACGTCAGCGCTTTGGCCGTAGTCGCCGACACGACCACGCGCCTGCCCGCAAGTTCGCCGGCCATCGGATGGCCCGGCACTCTTATCGCCAGCTGAACGATCATGGTCGAACATCACGACCGGTTGCAGGTCGACCAGGTCGATGCGGACCGTCGGGCAGCAGCAGAAACTTCGCGCCGACGTAGGTGTCGTCCAGTCCGTGGATGTCGCTTTCAGTATCCTGGGCGTGCAGCATGCCGACGAAGCCCGAGAGCTCGACCCGGCTAGACAGGCCGAGCGTCACGTCGAAGCCAGGGGCTCCGATTAGCGGGCCGCTCGCGATATTCACGTACGACGAGTAGCCGCCGATGGCCAGCGTCTCCGGATCGCAGACTGACGCGTCTTCAGCCACGGCGAGAGCCGAGTTGCTGGGCCGATGCTCGCTCGGCTGTGCCTGTACGCGTGTGGGAAGAACGCAAAGGAGCACGAGGACGATCAATCCCGGGCGCGCAACATCCTCATTGGCGCCCCCACCGTGTGGCGCGCTCTAATGGCGCCTGCACGACTTCGAGCACCCAGTGCTCGGGGGCGACCTCGTGGCAGGTAAAGCCGTAAAAGCGGTTGTGAAACACATATTGAAAGAGGCACGCGCGACCGCCAGCGAGGACCGGGTTGCCGGGCACGGGCAGGAATTCGCTATCAGGAGCGTTTGAAGCAAACACCTTGGTCTGCCATTCAAGCTTGCCGGGACGGATCTCGGTCGACAGGTAGTAGACACCCTCGAGGTACAGCAGCGTCGGCGCGGCAAGGGTGTCCTTTGACTGGAGAAGCACCTTGTCGGGAGCGTCATCGAGGTCTTCGACCTGCGCGGCGTTTCGGCTGACGATCTCCCAATACTCGTGCCCCGGATCCTCGCTGCCTCGAAACCATGTCAGATAGATTCGGCCGGTCTTCGGATCGCGAAAGAGATTGGGATTCTGATTCCTCTGGTTCCGCACCGGGTAGACCAGGATCTTGATCAAATCGAGATCGGTGCCGTTCGTCGTGGAGGCAAGGACGATGTGGCTGGTTGACGTGTCGTAGTCGCGTGTGTACGCGACGTACAGCAACGATGCCTCGGCGAGGACGCTCGGCCATCGTGCGTTGTCTAAAAGCGGGTTCTTGTCGTACTTGATCCAGTGGACGAGCTCGTTGCTGTGGGCCAGCCCGATGCCGCCGCCATAGTTGAGGCCGTACCAGCCCCAGTACCGGTAGCCTCCACGGCTCAGTTCAACCACGGACAGCGTATGCGGGAACTGATCTTCCTCCCATGACTGGTGTCCGGAGAGGATGCGCTCGGGTCTCTCCAGCTTCAAGTAGCCGAACGGGCTGACACGATCCGGCTGTTGGGCGATGGACGCGTGCGCCCACAGGAACGTGATCGTGGCAGCCGCTGAGACACAGACCAGAAGGCGCATCGCTTCACCGCGCGTTTTCGGTCGCGGCGGCACGCCACTGCAGCCGCACGAACAGGAAGGCCATCAACGCGATCGCTGCGACGCTGAACACGGCAATGGTCGATGACCAAGCCCAGCTCCACCAGTTGACCGCCAGGCCCGCTCGGGTGAGCGTTGTCAGCTCCACGAAGTGTTGACCGCGAGGCAGCGAGAGCCCCCACTCGTCGCCATACTCCTCGACCGGCACACTCGCACTGTGCCCGTCGAGGGCCACCTGGAGCGGCTTCCTGCTCACGACGACGGTCGCGCGTCCGGGACTCGCGTACCGCAGCGACAGGCCCGTCGACTGTGCGTGAGCCTCCAGAAGATCACCGCTCAGACTCTGAATGACATCGGGCGGCGTCACGACCAGCGTTCGCCACAGCGGTTGCCGGAACACATGATGGCGACCTGACGGGACGAAGACGCCACTCGACGCAGCGACCGGCCAGACTTGTCCGTCGAGGACATAGCCCCGCGGCTCTGGCGCACTCAGGAACAGCGGTCGGGGACTCGTCACCTCGTAGCTGCCTCCGGCATCAAGGTGACCGGGGCGTGCGAGCGCCGCGCCAATGAGCGGCCAGTCATGCATGTCGACCGTGTGTTCAGCATAGATGGCGACGCGGCCCGAAACCGCTGCTGCTGACGCAACCGTCCGGGCCAATTCCGTTCCTCGCGCGATCGTCGAGGGCAGTGTGGTCCCTGTGGTATCGCGGCCGATGACGACGTTGATGTCGAACATCAACCGCCGCGCGTCGGGAACCAGGGTCCGATACGTCTCTGCGAAACGGGCGTACCGGTCCGGTGGCTTGTTCCAGTGCTCCACGGCATCCTCGACCTGCAAGGTGAAATTGAAGTCCTTCATCAAGGCGGCGATCCGCCGTGAATCGACGCCGAGCGCGGGACGCACGAAGTCGCTGTGCAGGCTGTCCATCGCGGTTACGATGACCTCGAGCCCGCGTTCCCGCGCGACGGGGTCGAGCGCGGCGAGCACACGGCGATGCCAGTCGGTGACGATGTCCTCGCGGTACCTTAGAAAGGTGTCCAGCGCCTCCGGGTTGCGCTCGTGGAAATGCGGCGAGCCGGGCACGAAGAGTTCAGCCGGATCGAAACCCGCCGTTCTCCTGAAGTCCGCCCGCACGTCTTCGTTCATGGGCACGAACTTGTCGGCCTGCAGATAAGTCGGATGTACGGCGTCGAAATTCAGCTCCGCGATGTTGACGCCGTCCCACGGCAGTGACCGAAGCAGGTCCGTGGCCCAGTCCATCGCAGCGCGGAAACACGCCGGGTTCTGAAAGTTCATCGGATACCGCCAGCCAGGCCGGCCGTCGCCGCCCGCCGCCGCCTGCTCGCGCCATTCGGCATGCTGCTGCCACATGAGCGGTGTGGTCTGGGGAAACATGAACCATGCGTATACGGAGATGCCGTTCCGGTGCGCAGCGCGAATCAGCGCTGCGTAGTTGAAGGTGTACCGATCGTAGAACTGCCAGGCGGCGACATAGACAGTCCGGATGCCGGACTTTCTCCAGAAGTCCGCCAGATTGTCCAGGTTGACGCCTCCACGATAGCCAGGGTCGAAGTACGTCTCGATCCGCCCGCCGCGGAGAGCCGACCGCACGTGAAACGCATCGGCCAGATATTCCGCCAGGTAGGGATAGCGGCTCAGGCCGTCGCGCGTGTGCGTGTCGAGCGGAGCCGAGAGGTACAGGTAGTGTCCCGTCCCATGCTGGCCGGTCAGCGCTACCGGCTGTTTCGTATCCATCTCCACGCTGAGGGGCCTCGCGCCGGCCGGAGGAGTGTACCGGTCGACGAGTTCCTGAGGCTCCCAGCTGAACGACCCCTCGACCGAGGTCTCCTCGATCTCGTTGACTGGAAGACGCCACTCCTCCGGGCGCAGTCCAATGGCGGGCAGCCATTTCTGGCGTCCGTCGGCGACGACCGCGCCGCCAGACGAGAGATAGCGGAGAATGCGTTGCTGCT
>JBPYEE010000161.1:0-3323 GCA_051985095.1 Vicinamibacterales bacterium
AGCGTTCGGCGTCTCGCGACGAACAAGCGAAATTGGGTTACGCATGGCGCTGGGCGCGCGACGCAGCGCCGTGACCGGGATGGTCATACAGGATGTGCTCGTGCAGGGCGCGATCGGTGTCTTGCTCGGCGTACCCATCGCGTTCGTCACCGGCCGCCTGATCGCGAGTCAGCTCTACGGCGTTAGCGCGACGGACCCACGAAACTCTTTGCTCGCCGCGGCAGGCCTCATCGTCTGTATCACGATTGCCGGGTTCATACCGGCGCGTCGGGCTGCACGGATCGATCCGATTCAGGCGTTGAGGGCGGAATGAAGCCGGGTGACGGGTAACGGGAAACCGTATCAGGGAGATCGGCGTGGATCCCAGGGTTGCTGGAGGGCGCCAGATCCCAGATGGGCGGCCTGAAGGCCGCCCCTACATGTCGGCGTGGACAGTGACGCTTCGGAGCGCGCATCGACGACAGCACCTGCAAGTCGACGAATCCGGATGTCTCGCCGTCCGCAGCAACATGTAGGGGCGGCCTTCAGGCCGCCCTGTCGTTGACGGTCGACGTTGCGGTTCCCGTCACCCGTCACCCGTCACCCGGCTTTCAGACCTGCGCTCTATGGTATATCCGCAGCTCCGGTATGATCGTGTCCGGATCCTGTTTTACGCAGAACACGACGGCCTGAGAGACGGGCGCGGGGTCCAGCCAATCGAGTCCGAGATGCCAGACCTCGGACTCCTTCGCCATGGGAGTGAGAATCATTCCCGGCGTCAGCGCCGTTACGCGGATGCGCGTCTTTTTCAGATCTTTGGCGACGGACTCGGAGAATCCAAGCAGTCCCCACTTGGACGCGCAGTAGGCGGAGCTGTCTTCTTCGCCTTTCTTGCCTGAGCCGGACGAGATGAAGATAATCACGCCCTCGCCCCGCTCGAGCATGTCCTGCGTCAGAACCTCGCGCGTACACAAAAATGGTCCCTTCAAGTTCGCGTTGTGCACGCGATCCCACAGCGCGGTCGATGTCTCCCACACTGGCGCGATCTGTCGGATTCCCGCGTTGTTGACGAGTACGTCGATACGACCCCACTGCCGCCGGACATCGCCAACCACCCGCTTCACTGCGTGTTCGTCGCCAACGTCGGTCGGGAAAGCGAGTGTTTCGACCCCGGTTCGTTGCGAGATGTCCGCCATACCGCGGACGAGCTCTTCACTTCTGATGTCCAGGCCAGCGACACGCACACCCTCGCGCGCGAGATCTTCCGCAATGAGGAGCCCGAGACCGCGCGCGGCCCCGGTGACGATGGCCGTTCGGCCCTTCAGATCAATCGGCATGCGGGCGCGGATCACACATTCGCGTGAGATTTCTCGGTGTCGAAGTACTCTCGTACCCAGATGATCTTCCCGGCGGCGAGCTCGATTACGAAGACGCCAGTATTGCTGTAGTTCCTGCCGCTCTTGGGCTCGAGGTGGCTGCGCCACTCGACAACAACAACTCCCTGGCGTTGGTCCTCATACATGTGGACGACTTCGAAGCGGACCGTGTGAAACGCGGGGAAGACACCCGTGCGAAAGTAGTCGATGATCTTTTGCGACCCGGTGAGATCCGCGCCGAAATCGGATCCAGGTGTCGAGTGCTTGGCTCGAGCGTCGAGCAGCGGTCGCAGCGCGTCCGCGTCCATTGTGTTGAACGCGTCGATCATGCGGCGGACGACATCGGTATTCAACTCGCTCCCTCCAGGATGGCTGTCACCTCGATCTCCACACGCGCCCGCTCCTCGAGCAGTCCCGAGACTTCCACGACGCTCATCGCAGGGAAATGGCGACCGATCACTTCGCGATACACTGCACCGAGCGACTCCTGTGCAGCGAGGTACTCACGCTTGTCGACGACGTACCACGTCATGCGCATGATGTCGCTCGGTGCCCCGCCCGCTTCTCGAAGGAGCGCCGCAATGGTCGTCAGCGCCTGGCGCACTTGCGATACCAGGTCATCACCGACGAGACGCCCTTCAGCGTCCCAGCCGATAATGCCGCTCAGACACACCACGCGACCTTCTGCAACCACGCCGTAGGCATAGCCCTTGGGTCGCGGCCAGCCGGCCGGGTGCAATGTCGTGTGATGCGACGCGGGCGACGCAGGCGTCGCCCCCACACGGCTCGATCGCGGGTCAGTCGGTTGCATGAAATGGTGCAATGCGCTTGCGCAGCGCGTCCGGGATCGGGGTCGCCTTCATCGAACCGGGATCCGTCAGCACCACCACCATCTCGGCCTGTACCCGGTCACGACCCTCGGGATCTCGAAGCACAATGCCGAGCCGAAGCGAGCTGGTACCGATGGCGAGCACGGTGAGATTCGCGGTGAGTCGGTCTCCGATCCGACTCGGCGCCAGATAGTCGACATCGAGGTGAACCGTGGGCATTCCCCAGCCGTTACCCTTGTGAATCTCGGCGAAGGTGAACCCAAGCTCGTCGCGACACCAATCCTCGATGACGTCATTGAACATCGCCAGATAGCGAGGAAAGAAAACAATGCCAGCCGGATCGCAGTGTGCGAACCGAATCAGTATCTCGGACTGATACACGCGTCCAGCCGATGCCGGCTTGCGAGTCGCGCGCAGCTGCTCAGCCATGGGCGGCCCCGCTGTCGCGGTACGCCTGGAGCACGCCCCGTCCGATGATCAGTTGCTGCACCTCGCTGGCGCCCTCGTAAATCCGCAACGGCCGAATCTCGCGATACAACCGTTCCACCGGCTCCTCGCTCCTCACACCAAGGGCACCGCACATCTGCACGGCGGCATCGATGACTCGTTGAGCGGTCTCGGTCGCCGTCAGCTTTGCCATCGCGGCCTCCACGGTGACGCGTTGCCCGCGGTCGCGAAGCCACGCGGCACGATAGGTGAGAAGCGCCGCGGCATCGATGTCCGTTACCATCGTTGCCAGCTTGCTCTGTGTCAATTGGAAGTCACCCAACGTCTGGCCGAACATCTTCCGTGCCGTCGCCCGCCGAAGCGATTCGTCGAGTGCTCGTCTTGCGAACCCGAGTGCCGCGGCCGCGACCGAGATCCGGAAGACATCGAGCGTAGCCATCGCGACCGCGAACCCGCGCCCGGCCTCACCTAGCTGCTGCGAAACGGGAACATGGCAGTCCGTGAATGTCAGTCGAGCCAGCGGGTGCGGCGCCATTACCTCGATTCGGTCCGCGCACACGAACCCTGGGGTCCCGGTGTTGACTACGAATGCGGTGATGCCTTTGGCCCCGGGAGCCTCACCCGTTCGCGCAAAGACGACGTAGAAGTCCGCGATGCCGCCGTTCGAGATCCACGTCTTTTTGCCGTCGAG
>JBPYEE010000162.1:0-4387 GCA_051985095.1 Vicinamibacterales bacterium
GCATATCAACGAGTTGTGGCTCATCAGGCTGGACTCGAACCAGCAACACTCCGGTTAGCAGCGCCGTCTTTTCGGTCGGTGCGGCTCTGCGCTGTTGGGTTAGGGTCTTCACCAAACGATTCCGGCCCGCGCGCGTGCGCATCCATGACGACCCGTGCAGTTTGTGTCATCGTGTCTGAGCCTATTCCACGAAATCGACTGTTTGGTCGGCACAGCTCGTCGCCGCACACGCCCCCCTTTTCAGACCGAAGACCCCATCAAGCGTCAGAGTGGCTTTCCCATGAACGGCGCTTTTGGGTGCCGTCGGGCGCACATTGATGTTTAGCGGGCATCAAGCTGGAATTGCGCGCGGCCGGGATTTTTGTGCGCCACAAGTCGAGGCATTCGGATCGCGCCGTCCGGGCTACGACGGCCTCTTCATCAGATTCAATGCAGCGCGAGGGCCACGATGGCGGCCGGATTGTCCAGCACCTCGATCCCGCGTGAGTCCGAGCTGGATCGCTTCCGCTAGATGAACGGCGGGCCGTCCGGTGGCCTGAAGAATCTGTTCCCGACAGCTGAATCCGTCCGCAACGATAATCGTGTCATCAGACACCAAGCGGATCGCAGGAAGGAGGACGCGCTCCCCCACCGCTTGCGACACCTGATACTTGTCACGGAGAAGTCCGAACGGTCCGGCCATGCCACAGCATCCGGCATCAGGAGCTCGTACGGTGGCGCCCATGTCGCGTAACAGCGCCTCCTCGTCCGCCATTTTCATGAGCGCCTTCTGGTGACAGTGGCCATGAAGCAAAACCGGGTTGGCCAGCGATGGCGGTCGATAGCCCGGCGCACGCTGAGCGAAGAACTCACTCAAGACGAATGTCTGTCGGCGGAGCCGATCGGCCCGGGCGTCCTCAGGAAAGAGATTGCGGAGCTCGTCGCGAAAGACTGATGCGCAGCTTGGTTCGAGCACGACCATCGGTCGGCCGGCATCGATCTCCGGGCCGAGCGTGTCCAAAACACGCTGCAAGTACGCTTTCGCCCTCTCGAGGAATCCGAAATCATACAGCGGCCGCCCGCAGCAGAGAGGACCGGCAGGAATCGCGACTTGAAACCCGGCAGCCTGTAACACCGCGAGGGCCGCCTGGCTGGTCTCCGGATGAAAGTAATCGTTGAAGGTATCGACCCAAAGAATGACGCGCGATTCCGAAGGGGTCCCTCTCCAGGGCACCGATCCCCTGACGGTGGGGATGCCGTGCGCCCGCGCCCATCGACGAAAACTGACAGGCGCCAAACGGGGAATCTCGCGCTCATGCGCCAGATCCAATACGGCTCGAACGAGCGGGGTGACCCCCGGCGCGTCGAGGAGGACGTTGCTCAGACGGGGTGCCAGCGATCCCAGTCTGGTCCACAGATCGATGAGGCCGAACGCGTAGGCATGGAGTGGTCGCCGGTTGCGCGTGTAGTAGTGCGAAAGAAATTCGGCGCGGTAGGTCGCAATGTCCACATTAGTCGGGCACTCTGACTTGCACGCCTTGCACGACAGGCAGAGGTCGAGCGACTGCTTGACAGGCTCGCTGTTCCAGCCTGTGCCAACGACTTCACCCTGAAGAAGTTCAAAGAGCGCATGAGCACGGCCTCGCGTGCTGTGCGCCTCCTCGAGTGTAACCATGTAGCTTGGACACATCGTGCCGGAATTGTGCTTGCGGCACTCTCCAAGGCCGATACATCGCAGCGATGCCTTCGCGAATGACCCATGGTCGTCAGGAAAACGAAAATGCGTCGTCGGTTCCAACGGACGGTAGTCGGCGCCCAGCCGGAGGTTTTCGGTTGGCAGAAACGCGTCAACAAGCTTGTGTGGATTGAGTTTGTTGGAGGGATCCCAGGTTGACTTGAACTGGCGGAAGGCGCCCATCAGCTCCGGACCAAACATTTTCGGGAGCAAGGCACCGCGCGACTGTCCGTCGCCATGCTCTCCAGAGATCGACCCGCCGTAACTGACGACCAGGTCGGCCGCGCGGTCAACAAATTCCCCGTACTTCCGGATGCCGGGTTCCGACTGCAGATCGAAGGTAATCTGCATATGTACACAGCCGTGCCCGAAGTGTCCGTAATAGGCGGCCTGATATTGGTACTCGTTCAGAAGTGCTCGAAGATCGCGCAGGTACTGACCGAGCTTCTCGGGCGCAACCGCCGCGTCGTCCCATCCTTCCCAGCGAGGCGGGAGTCCCGGACCGGAACCAGCGGCACGGGGACCCGACTCACGAATCTTCCAGACCGCCCTCGCCTCGCTCGGCGTGTAGGTCCGGATGGAAGGTGGACTCTGCCCGCGCATCAACTGCTCGACCAACCGCGCGGCCATCGCATCGGCCTCTCGCGGATCGTCGGCGCCGAATTCGACCAACAAGAACCCGCGCCCGTGTGGCAGGAGTTCGAGATTGGGTGCACCCCTGCGCTTGAGGCCGTCGACAATCGCCCCCTCAAACCCCTCGAGACCGATTGGCTTCAGCTGGAGAATCTCAGGCACGCGGTCAGCGGCTTCATACTCGTCGCGGCAACCCAGACCGACAAGCGTGCGATGTTGCGGACTGGCGATCAGCCTGACTTTGGCTTGCAGGACCACCGCGCACGTCCCTTCGCTGCCAACCAGGGCCCTCGCGACGTGAAAGCCATGTTCGGGAAGCAATTGATCAAGGTTGTAGCCGGACACTCGTCGCGGAATGTTTGGAAAGCGTTCGCGAATCAAACCAGAATAGCGATCGCGAACTGCGCGCAGAGTCGAGTAGATCTCGCTACGTCGCCCTCCTCCTGCGATGATCGATTCCAGCTCCGTGGGGCTGGTCGCTCCGACGGTCAGTTGCGTGCCGTCGTACAGCAGCACGCGTAGCTCTTCCACGTTGTCGACAGTCTTGCCCGCCAGAAGCGAATGCGTACCGCACGAGTTGTTGCCGATCATGCCGCCTAAGGTGCAGCGGCTGTGAGTGGAGGGGTCCGGACCGAAAGTGAGTCGAGCCCTCTCGGCCTGATGGCGGAGCGTGTCGAGCACCAGGCCGGGTTGCACACGTGCATACCGCTCGTCGACATTCAGCTCAACGATCTGATGCATATATTTCGTGAAGTCGAAGACGACGGCGACGTTGCAGCATTGCCCCGCCAGGCTGGTTCCTGCTCCGCGCGCCAGCACCGGCGCCCCTAACTCTCGGCAGACCGCGACCGCGGCGATGACATCGTCCGCATCGCGCGGCACCACCAGACCAATCGGGACTTGCCGGTAATTCGAGGCGTCTGTCGCGTAAAGCGCGCGGCTCCCGCGATCGAAGCGCACTTCCCCTCGGACGACTTGCGCAAGGGCACGCCCCAGCTCGGCGGCTTGCGCAAACGAATCAATCGGGACGCCGTGAGAACTCGGTGGCAGCGACGACATGGAGTACAGGGATTATTGCGTAATCCACGCAGCTGAGCGCCCGTAACTCAGTTGGATACCATGCCGTTCGGCTGTCGATCGGATAGAGCCATTCTCCGCGTTTCGCCTGCCTGCGGCAAAATCGAGACACTCGCAGCGGCCGTCCAGAGAACAAGAGACCTAGCAAACGTCAGCACTGGCCGGATTATACTCGCGAGGTTTTACGTCCATTCCGCGTCCAATGAATGTCAGGGGCGTCGGTCGCCGGGTTTTTGCGGATCACAGGTGCAACATGTGGCGAAATAGCATTCGATCGTTTGTCTGGCTGCTTCTCCTGCTGCTCAGCTGCGCCTCTGCACTCTCCCAGCAGACGCCGGGCACTGCCACGGGCCAGGCCGCCGGCGACCGCAATCCCGCGAGCGCCTTGCGGCAGATCATTCCAGGCCACTACGTGTACAACTCCGCCACGTACAACAGCGGGATCATCGTCACCAGCGAAGGAGTGATCGTGCTCGACGCCTTGAACTCCGAGGCAGTCGCGCGAGCCGAGCGAGAAGCGATCGACAGAACGATCCGGCAGCCGGTCCGCGTCCTGGTTTCTTCGACTTTCCACGACAACTATTCAAAGGGCAACGTTGCCTACCAGGACGCCTTCAGGATTGGGCATGAGAACTATCGGACCGATCTCGTCGAGTTGATGCAACGGCAGAAGGTTCCGGCAGAGGAACAGAAAGCCCGGCTTCCGAACGAGACCTTTCGGGACCGCCTGACGCTCTTTCTGGGCGGCAAGGAGATTCAGATTCTCTACGTCGGGCGGGCGCATACGCGGGGTGACAGCATCATTTTCGTCCCGCAGGACCGCATCGTCTATCTGAGCGAGCTTTTTTTCGCCGATCAGTTCCTCTTCATCAACGACGGGTACGGCCTCGACTGGCTGCGTGCGTTGGACGCCGTCGGGGCGCTCGGGGCCGACATTTTCGTTCCGGGACATGGACCGATTCC
>JBPYEE010000163.1:0-9115 GCA_051985095.1 Vicinamibacterales bacterium
GTGATCGGCTCGAGATTGACCCAGGGGTTCTGTTTCGCCACCTCCTCGGACTGCCCGTCGATCTGCCAGGACGAATCAAGACCGATCGGGCCCTTCAGTGGACGCTCGCCGACCGCCGCCACCGAGCGGACGAACGGCAGTGCTCGCACGGTATCGAACATGCGCTCGTAAAACTGACGGACCGCTGCGCGATCATCACTTGACGCGAGTTGTTCGGGGAGACCGACTTCGACGGCGAGCAAGTTACGAGGATTGAATCCCAGATCGAGATGGTTCAGACGATCGACACTTCGATACAGCAGGCCGGCACCGGCGAGAATCACGACGGCAATCGCGACTTCGACGGCCACCAGCCATCGTTGGCCAGATCGCGCAAACCCACCTGACGCGACAACCCGACTGCTCGGCCGGAGCCCGGCTTCGAGGTGCCCGCGCCTGAGACTCAGTGCGGGTGCGACCCAGCAGGCAGACACCGCTACAACGGCAAGTACGATCGTGAAGACGACCACGCGAACTCCAATCGTCGCGTCATCGACGCGCGGAACGCCCTGAGCCAACAGTATCTGGACGAATCCAAGCGCTCCCCGTGCGATGAAGAGCGCACAGATGGTGGCGAACGCCACGATCAGGCTGCCCTCCCACAGCAACGGACGTATTAGATCGGTAGTCGAGGCGCCAAGGGCCAACCGGATCGTCAGCTCACGACGACGATTGGCGAGTTGCACCAGCAAGAGCCCTACGACATTCGCGATGGTCGCCAGCAATAACAGACCTACCGCCGACAGCATCGCCCAGAGGCTCACTTTCACGGACCCGAGTAGGTCGTCAACCAGGGGCATCACCAAAGCCGACACTCGTTCAGTGTCACCGTACTCAGCTGAGAGGTCACCGACGACGCGATCGAGATCGGCACGGGCGACCGTCAGGCTCGCATCCGATTTCAACCGACCAACGACGGAGAGCACCGCGGCCCGTCCTTCAATAAAGTCCGGCAGACCCGGACGATGAATACCGGCCAGCTCCGGTACGAGAGGGGCCCATATGTCCGCGCCCGCGGGATAGGTGAAGTCGCGGGGCATAATCCCGACAATCGTGAACGGATGCTCACTCAGGGTGATCGAGCGCCCGATCGCAGCCAGATCGCCACCAAACTGTCGCCGCCAGAGTCCATCGCTGATCACCACAACACGGGCAGCATCTCGCTGGTCATCCGCCGGCCCAAAGGTGCGGCCGAACGCCGCACGTACTCCGAGCACGTCAAAGAAGTTGCCGGAAACGGCACGATACGGGACGGCAACTGACGAATCGGTTCCACCGAGCACCATCGTCCAATTGGACGACCCCATCGCCGCCAGATCGTCGAAGGTCCGTGTGCGGCGGCGCCACTCGCTAAAATTGGCGTAGGACACTTCGGCACGCGGCCAATTGGGCCGACGCTCCGCCGCGATGATGAGGCGGTCTTGTCTAGTGAACGGAAACGGCCGGAACATAGCGGCGTCAGCGACCGCGAACAGGACGACAGTCGTCGCAACGCCGAGCGACAGCAATAGGATGGCGAACGCCGTGGCAATGGATGTTGCGCGCAGCGACCGGATCGCCAGACGAAGATCCTGCATATTCGCCCTTAGGACCGGATCATTTAATCACACCGATCCGACTGCCATTGCGCCGAGTGCCCGCGCCTGATTGCGCACGGCCACGGGAGGTTGTGCTCTCGGACCGTGACGTCGTTCGCCTGAGCTACTGACGACAGGAGGAGCACGCCAACGAACAAGGAAAGATGTTTCACGACGCCGCCTCTGGCTATCAACTATCGGCCGGTTACCGCGCCGGAGAAATAGCCACGGCGCGCACGGATGTGCAAGCCTTTCCCTCGAGTCTCCACCTTAATCTTGTGGAAGCTTCGTTTCTCGTGACGGATCGGCTCGTACGCGAGAATGTAGTACGACGTCATCATGTCGAGCAACCGCCGGAACCCTTTCTCGAGATCATTAGTGTTACTGATCACGATCCCGCCTGTGTCGTCGGCGAGCGCAGTCGTCCCGGCGGTATCGTCCCAACGGCCGAAGGGCCCTTCGTCTTGCTTCCGGGTTAGCGAGGCGCTGTACTGGGCATCCTGATACGGGTGGAACCCCGAGAGCCCGCGGGCGTCCAGAAAATCGATTGGGGCGTTGGCGCGCAGCGAACGCGTGATCACGTCGTCGCGCTTCGAGTCGTCCTCATCGGTTGGAAAGCCGCCGGACACGACAATGAGGCTGTGCCGGCCGGGTCGAGTCGCGAGCCAATCCAGACACGTCATCGCCTGTTCGTACAGCGCGTTCCGCCGCACCCGGACATCGTGCGCCTGCTGAATGCCGTGCTCGATCGCGATGGTCTCCGCGTCACTGGATGTGAGTTCAGGATTCATCGCGACAAATCGGGATGTCACTCGGGCAATGGTCGGGTTGTCACGGCGTGCGATGGCCAGCGCTTCGGGGTCGGACATTGGAAAGTTTGTGTCCTGATCGGGTGGTTTTACCGCAATGTGATCGACGACTGGCACCAGAGACGCGGCTCCGGTCGGCCATTCGGCGAGCAGCGAGATCCGCGAGACGGGAGCGACGAGCATCAATCCGCTACTCGGTTCGCCAACCGTTGTCAGTAGATGCCTGAGCGCGGGTCGGAGTCGAGCGGCTTGGTCTAACGTCAGATGGAAATCGTCGACAAGGATAATCGTGGATGCCGCTTGTCGGAGAGGATTCGCGCTCGCCACGAGCGGTGGCGCACCGGTTGGGCCATTGATTCCCGTCAATGGGGTTCCAGCACCGACCGCTTCAAAGGCGACGATTGGTCGGACCTTGCCGTCCTCCTTGACGACAAAATCTTCCGCGGTGAGACCATGCACCGGCCGGTCCGATTTGTCGGTGACCACGAAGTCCACGCGGACGAGTTCGGCGCCGGACTGAAAGATCGGAGGCCGTTGCTGATCCTTAGCGAGCACACCACCGGCGAACACGACGACCGCCGCCACTCTGACGACAAGGCCCGCGCGACAGGAGGGCATTACACACTCGCTCCTTCAGTCGTGGCGCAACGTCTCAATAGGATTGAGCGACATGGCGCGTATCGTTGGAACTGCCGCGCCCAAGAGAACGGTCGTCAGCGTCACTGCGACAGACCAACCACTCATCGGTGTCGTGTTCGGAGCTTCGCTGAACAGGATATGCGCGGCAGCACTCACCGCGGCGGACGCCATCGGCAGGCCGAGCGCGATGCCCAGCGCCACTAACCCGACGGCCTCGCCGACGATCGTCTGAGCGATGCGTCCGCGTGTAGCGCCTAAAGCGACCCTGATGCCAATCTCCGCCGTGCGACTCGCGACACTAAACGCGAGCAGGCCGTACAATCCGACGCCCGCCAGGAGGAGTCCGAGCATGCCGAATGCGCTCGAAATCGCCGCGAGCAATCGCTCTTGTGCCAGCGAGGCCTCCAACGTCGCCCGAATCGTTCTGACCTGAGCGGGATATTCACGTCCGCGCCGCCGAAGTTCGTCTCTGACGGCCGTCACGACCGCCGTTGGCTCCGCCTGCGCCCGAATGAGCAACGTGGGGAAGATCATCGGCGCCTGCCACCAATTCTGGTACACCACGAACGCATTTCGAGCCTGCGGACGGGACAGGACGGCGTCATTCGCTACGCCGACAATCCGTGTGGCCTGCAGTTCCGGACGTTTTCCGGTGCGAATGTACATGCCGACGGGATTTGCCGGTCCAAAAAGCCGGCGCGCCAACGATTCGCTCACAATCGCCGAGCGCTGAGTCCGCAGAGAATCGGCCCGGCGAAAATCTTCACCTGCCAAGAGCGGGATCTTCATGGTGTCGAAGAATCGGTCTGTGACGATGGCTTCCTCTGCGGTCGCTGCGCCTGACGACGACCCGACATCGACGACCCGCATGGCGGTTTGGAACGGTATGTCCGCCGAGAGGGTCACGCCGCTGACGCCGGGGATCCGCTCGATGTGGTCGAGCAGATCGCGGTGGTACGACGGAGGGACCCCAGCACTCGGATAGCCCTTCACCGCTGATAACTGGACGGCCACCACGTGATCCACCTGGAGTCCGAGCGGGACGTGGCGCAACGATCGCAGGGCCTGCGCAAATTCAGCGCCGAGCGCGACAAGCACGAGGGTCAACGCCACCTGGGTGACAAGGACGAGGCGGCGAGGTCCGCGCCGTGCTGACGTCGAACGCTTCGCGGCAACCGGCAGTCCACGAACGTCGGCGTTGCCGAACTGGAGTGCCGGGACAATTGCGAAGATGACGAACGCCACGGCCGAGACGGCGGCGGCGAACAGCGCGATTCTGGCGTCTGGCCTCACGTCCACATCAAATGTGGCCACGTTGGCGTGCCAGAGCGACACCAGGAACCGGTCACCCAGATAGGCCACGAAGAATCCGATGGCGACGGCGACCGCGAGCACGATCACACTTTCGATCAACACGGTTCGGGCAATGTGCCAGCGTGACGCGCCAAGGGCGACGCGAATGTGGATGTCGCGTTCCTGAGCGGCACGGCGCGCCAGTGCTAAGTTCGCGACATTCACGGAGCCGACGATCAAGACGAGGATGGCGAGACACACGAGCATCGTGAGCGGTTTGCCGAATCGACCGCGCAGCACATAGTCGATGCCCGTTCCCCCTGACGTGACGACGGCGATCCGCTGACGCCATCGTGTTCGCTCGGATGCGGCGACTGGCGGGGCGGCTGATGCGTCGACCCACCGGCGCCATTCGGCCTGGATACGTGTTCCAACGGCCGATTGATTGTCTCCATCCTTGAGGCGTGCGAAGACCGTCTGACCGAGCGTGGCGAAGGACAGGTCGGATGGCAACGTAATCTGATGAAGAGGGACGTACACCTGAGCCGGAAATCCCGTGAGCAAGCCGGGGAACCCGTGCTGGACGACTCCCACAATCGCGAACTCCGCTCCGTCAACGTTCACCGTTCGGCGCAACAGGTCGGGCGCGCCGCTGAACATGCTCATCCATGCGTCATACGACAAGACGGCGACTCTGGGCGCCCCGTCGCGATCGTCGTCGGGACCGAACAGTCGCCCGATCGCCGGACGTACCCCGAGCGTGGCGAAGCAGTCGCCGGATGCCACAATTCCAGACGCGCGCGTGACATGGCCGCCGATGTCGAGTGTCACCATCGGCGTCAAGAATCCGCACACCCCATCGAACACGTTCGCCGTCCGAACGACATTCAGCACGGGCTCTGTGACGCCGCGAGACTGTTGTCGCGGATCGTCCGAATCGTAGGTATCGATTCGCACGAGTCGTTCAGGGGCGCGCACCGGCAACGGGCGCAGCAGGATCGCGTCGGCCAGCGCGAACATGCCGGCATTCGCGGCAACCCCAAGGGCGAGTGAGACGACAGCGGCGAGTGTGAACCACGGCGTGCGACGAAGGCTGCGAACCGCGAACCGAGCCTCTCGGAGGAGATCGTCCAGCCAACGGAGCGAATCAGCGTCCTGCGTCTGCTCCCGAGCGATCAGCACATTGCCGAACCGACGTTCGGCCGCGCGCCGAGCCTCGTCCGAGGACATCCCGCGCTCACGGTATTCGTCCAGCAACTGCTCGACGTGAAACCGTGCTTCTTCGTCGAACGTGGTATCGATGCGCGTCGGAAACAACGTGCCGCGGAGCCGACGCAGCAAACTCATAATCAGGGTCCTACGCGAGCCGGAGCACTTTTCCAACCGCGGCGGTCAACCGCGTCCAACGGGCTTCCTCGTGCCGCAACCGGGTCTGTCCTGCACGTGTCAGCCGATAGAGCCGAGCGCGCCGGCCGTTGTCCGTCACCTGCCATTCGGCCGCGATCAATCCGGTCTGCGCCATTCGATGCAATGCGGGATAGAGCGAACCTTCCTCGACTCGAAGCGCGTCGTTCGTGACCTGTCGGATCCGCGCCGCAATCCCGTAGCCGTGGATCGGTTCCAAGCTGACGGTCTTGAGAATCAACAACTCCAAGGTGTCTTGGACGGCATCGGCTTTGCGGCGACTTGACATACCTAGTGTGCTAGGGTAGGCCGCGATGTCATGGTTGTCAACAGGCGTTGCGAAGCGGTCGAGGTAGCGGCCGGACGCGACAGCCGGTACGGCGCCAGAAACGGACTACACTGCAACCACTGCGGGAAGGCATGCTTCGGGATCTGCGCCACGCCGTTCGCGCGTTGTCGAAGTCGCCGACGTTCACGTCCGTCGCTATCCTCACGCTGGCCTTCGGGATTGGAGCGAACACCGCCATCTTCTCGATCGTGTCTGGCCTTCTGCTCCGGCCCCTGCCAGTGGTCGAGCCTGACCGTCTCGCCCTTCTGTCGTCGACGACGACGGCATCGTATCGCCCAGCGTTCAGTTTCGCCGTCCTGGAGCAACTCGAGCAACAGGCGCACACGTTGGATGGGGCGCTCGCGTTCACGTTCGGCACCGCCACTGTCCTCGCCGGCCACACGCGATACGAGGTCAACCGCCAATTCGTCAGCGGAGACTTCTTTGAAACGCTCGGCGTTCGCGCCTTTCGCGGACGTCTCTTGACGCGCGCCGACAACGACGTGAATCCGCCAGACGGTCCCGTCGCGGCCATCAGCTACGCGTTCTGGCGACGGATCGGATCGCCGGAGGACATCGGCCACCTCGCGGTCACGCTGGACGATGTCCCATTCGCGATCGTCGGCGTGACGCCTCCGTCCTTCTTTGGCGTTGAAGTCGGCCGCGCCTTCGACATCACCGTCCCGCTCCGGCTCAACGCGAGAGTGTCCCGGATGCCGATCAGTGACAACTCGGCTTATCTTCAAGTCGTCGTGCGCCTGAAGCGCGGCGTGTCGGTTCAAGCCGCGGTTGCCGAATTGCGATCGATTCAGCCACGAATCCGGACGCTCGCGATGCCCGAACAGGGCGACCGCCAGCGGTTCTTGACGGAGCCGCTGGGTCTGCAACCGATTCGCACCGGTACATCGGCACTGCGCGAACGGTTTGGCCGACCGCTCCTGGTGATACTGGTCATTGTCGGGCTCGTATTGCTGGTGGCGTGCGCCAACATCGGGAACCTCTTCCTGGCGCGAGCGATGAGTCGCGCTCGCGAGCTGAGTATCCGCCTGGCGCTAGGGGCGTCACGGTGGCGGCTTGTCAGGCACCTGTTGGCGGAAGCCGCCCTGGTGTCTGCGGCGGGTGCGCTGCTCGGATTGCTGTTCGCCACGTCGACGAGCCGGCTTCTCGTGACGGCGTTGTCGACCATCCGAGCGCCAATCGTGCTCGACACCTCATTGGATTGGCGTGTCCTGCTTTTTACCGCCCTGGTGACCGTGACGGCCGCGGTGGTGTTCGCCGTCACGCCAGCCGCGCGCACAACGCGCGTCGCACCGCTGGGCCAAATGGCCGTGCAAGGCCAGGGAATGTCCAGCGCGCTGTCGAGCGGTTTCATCGTGGTGCAACTCGCACTCGCGGTGGTTCTGGTCGTCCTGGCTTCGCTGTTGGTTCAGACGTTTGTCCGGCTCGCAGACGTGTCAACCGGCATGGATCGCGGAGGCGTGGCGGTGGCGACGGTCGGCATGTCGCGGCTTCCCTTCGTGTCGCGTCTTCGCGTGAGCTCGGAAATCCTCCGAGCCGTTCGCCAGGTTCCCGGCATTGCGACCGCCGGCCTGTCCGTGAATCCGCCGTTCGTCGGCGAAAAGGTCGGCGACCTCGTCGTCAGCGCACCCGGCACGCCAGCTCCCCCCAACGCCGAGCCGACGTCGCGACTCAACACCATTACGCCCGGATGGCTGTCCGCGTACGGCATCTCTTTTTCAGCGGGGCGCGACTTCACTGAGGGTGATACCGTCGATTCGCCGAACGTCATGGTCGTTAACGACGCGTTCGTGCGACGTTTTCTGCCGAACCAACCGGCTGTCGGCTCCAGCCTGGCGGTCACGCTCCGATTTCCGCCACAAGGCGAGTACTCGATGGGCCTGTTCACCATCGTGGGCGTCGTCCGCAATTCGGTCTTTCGGTCGGTCCGAGACAGATCGGAGCCGGCGATGTACATGCCGATGGCGCAACGCGGTCCGTCGACGCCGTACTCAGACGTGTTCATCGGCGCAAGGTCCGCCGGCGGCGATCCGGCCCTGTTAGAACGATCCGTTCGCGCGGCAGTCGCGGGCATCGACGACAACGTCACCGTGTCGTTCCAAACCCTTGCACAAGAGATCGATGATTCAATCATTGAGGAGCGCCTCACGGCACTCCTGTCGGGCGCGTTAGGGGGCCTGGCGCTGCTGTTGGCGGCCGTTGGCGTCTACGGCATCACGACCTATGCGGTCGGCCAGCGGCGGCGGGAGATCGCGATCCGGATCGCGCTCGGCGCCACGGCCTGGCAAGTTGCGCGCGTGACGCTCCAGCGAGCGGTATGGCTCGGCGTCGCAGGCACCGCGTCGGGCTTGATGGTAGCGTACGCCTTTTCGCGCGCGGTGCGTGCGCTGCTGTACGGCGTCGATGTCCATGATGTGTCTTCGTTCGGTGTGGCCGCCCTGGTGTTGATGGCAATCGTCGTGACGGCGAGCTACGTGCCGAGTTCGCGCGCAGCCCACGCGGATCCGATGGCTGCGCTCAGACTCGAATGAGGCTGTTAGCACCGAATCTCGGATGGGGAGGCAGTGAAGATTGTGAGATTTCAACGACTCGCGGCCGCTTCAATGTGGGCTGTCAGCTTACTCACCGCCACTGCGCAAGATCGGGATGTTACGGTGTATCGACCGGGCATTGGCGTATCGGCACCAAAAGTCGTCAAGGAGGTCAAGGCGACGTATACGCCCGAGGCCCGGGCTGCCAGAATTCAGGGTACCGTCCTGGTCGAAGCCGTCGTGCAGACAGACGGCACCGTGCGGGATGACGTGAAAGTGGTTCGGTCTCTTAATCTAGCGACGCGAAAGATGGTTCCAAACAGAGGCCGGACAGGTCCGAGCATGACCTGACGGATCCTACGCGACCGCGGCGAGAGCGATCGAGACCCGGGGGCTCACCGATCAAGCCGAAAAAAAAGGCAAAATCGACCGCGATCGATTATTTGGGACCACAATGGGTCCAAGCCGGCCGATTCG
>JBPYEE010000164.1:0-9304 GCA_051985095.1 Vicinamibacterales bacterium
TCGAACTTCACCCCGAGCGTGTCGAGATTGACGACGTCGTACTCGACGCTGAACGGATTGTGGAAGCCGCGCTTCGGGACGCGACGGTGCAGCGGCATCTGCCCGCCTTCGAACCCCCGCTTGAACTTGAAGCCCGAACGGGACTTGGCGCCTTTGTGCCCGCGCCCCGCGGTCTTGCCGCTGCCCGATCCATGGCCGCGGCCGATGCGTTTCTTCGCGTGCTTCATCCCCTTCGGGGGTCGCAGATCGCTCAGACTCATGTTCCGATCCTTATCCCGTTACGTCGACCAGGTGGCGGACCTTGTGGATCATGCCGCGCACCGCCGGCGTGTCCTTCAGCTCCACCGTCTGGCGGATCCGGCGCAGGCCGAGCCCGCGGACGACCTCGGCCTGATTGCGTTTGAACCCGATGGGGCTCTTCACGAGCGTCACCCTCACGGTGCCACCCTTGGTGTCGGTTCGCTGATTGGCCATGTGACTACGTGCCCGCCCCGGCGAGCTCCTCGAGGCTCTTCCCGCGCAACCGCGCGATCAGGACCGGGTCTTTGAGCGACGCCAGCCCGGCGAAGGTGGCCCGCACCACGTTGTGCGGGTTGGCGGATCCGAGCGACTTCGTCAGGATGTTCGTAATGCCCGCCGACTCCACGACGGCCCGGACCGCGCCGCCCGCGATGATGCCGGTGCCATCGGGCGCCGGCTTCAGCAGCACGCGTCCCGACCCGAAGCAGCCCGTGATCTGATGCGGAATGGTCGTGCCCTGCTTCGGCACGCGGATCAGGCTTTTCTTGGCCGCTTCGATCCCCTTCTTGATCGCCGACGGCACCTCTTTGGCCTTCCCGATTCCGAAGCCGACGACGCCGTTTCCATCGCCGACCACGACGAGGGCGCTGAAACTGAGGTTCTTGCCGCCCTTGACGACCTTCGTCACGCGGTTAATCGACACGACGGTGTCCTTGATATCGAGCTGCGAGGGATCGATTCGTTCGCGAGTACGCATGCGTTAAAACTCCAGCCCGGCTTTGCGCGCGGCATCGGCGACGGCGCGAATCCGGCCGTGATACAGAAACCCGCTGCGATCGAAGACGACGCGCGTGATGCCCCGATCGATTGACCGCTCGGCGATGGCCTTGCCGATTGCTTCGGCGCCTTTGAGATTGCCGCCCCGGACGCCCTTCGCGAACGACCCCTTCAGCTTCGGGTCGACGCTCGAGGCCGACACGAGCGTCTGCCCGTTCAGGTCGTCGACCACCTGCGCATAGATGTGCGACACGCTCCGGAAGACCGTCAGCCGCGGACGCTCTTTGGTCCCGAGAATACGTTTGCGCTGCCGCAGCTGAATCCGGTGGCGGCGATCGTGTTTGGTATCGATTTTCATACGCGTTCGCTCTCAGCGTGCGGCACCCGACGAGCGGACGCCCGGCTGACCGTCATTTTGCTCCTGTCTTGCCCGCCTTCTTCTTCAACACTTCGCCCGTGTAGCGGACGCCCTTCTGCTTGTAGGGATCCGGCTCGCGCAGGCGGCGGATGTTGGCCGCCACCTGGCCGACCAGCTGCCGATCGACCCCGCTCACCGTAATGTGCGTCTGTTTCTCGATCGTGATGTCGATGCCCGCCGGGATGTCGAAGACGACGGCGTGCGAGTAGCCGAGCGCGAAGATGACCTGCTTCCCCTTGACCTCCGCGCGATACCCGACGCCGACGATGTCGAGCTCTTTCTTGTAGCCGTCGGTCACGCCGGCGACGGCGTTGGCGACCAGGCTGCGCGCGAGCCCGTGGAATTTGCCCAGCTGGGGGTCGTCGCGCGTCGTCTTCGCCACCAGATGGCCATCGGACAGCTCGAAGGTGATCGTCGACGGATACGCCTGCCGCATCTTGCCCTTCGGGCCCTGAACCTCGACGGCGCTGTCGAGCAGCTTGACGGTGACCCCCTTGGGAACGGTAATTGGCTTCTTGCCGATTCGTGACATAGCTTTCCAGCCCTCAGCCGCGCGGGGCTACCAGATATTGCACAGGACCTCGCCGCCCACGCCGGCCTTGGCGGCCGCGCGACCGGTCATGACGCCGCGCGACGTCGTCAGAATGCTCGTGCCGAGCCCGCCGAGCACCGGCGGCACATCGTCGCGGCCGAAGTAGACGCGCCGGCCGGGACGGCTGATCCGCTCCACCCCCGTAATCAGCTTCTCGCCGTGCGGCCCGTACTTCAGGAACAGCCGCAGCGTTTTGGTCATCGGCTTCTCCGCGTCGTCGAGCAGCTTGAAGCCCTGGATGTACCCCTCGTCCTGCAGGATGCGCGCAATGTCCGCCTTGAGGCGCGACGACGGGATGTCGACGCGCGTGTGCTTGGCGGTCACGGCATTGCGAATTCGCGTCAGCATGTCTGCAATGGGATCAGTCATCTCTCAACTCTCACAGTCAATTACCAGCTGCTCTTTGTCACGCCGGTGACGTCGCCTTCGAGCGCGAGACGGCGGAAGCAGAGGCGGCACAGCGCGAACTTGCGGATGTAGCCGCGTGGGCGTCCACACAGGCGGCACCGGTTGCGCAGCCGAATCTTGTACTTGGGCGATTTCTGTTCCTTCGCGATCTTTGCAGTCGTGGCCATAACCCGCTCTCTAGCGATCCTTCTCGCTCCGCGCTCAGTTTTGCCGGAACGGCATTCCGATGTACTGCAGCAGCTTGCGCGCTTCCTCGTCGGTCTTCGCCGTCGTGACGACCGATACGTTCATGCCGCGCGCCTTGTCGACTTTCATGTAGTCGATCTCGGGGAACAGCAGCTGATCCCGCAGGCCGAGCGTGTAATTGCCGCGGCCGTCGAATCCTTTCGGCGAGACCCCCTTGAAGTCGCGCACGCGCGGCAGGGCGATGTTCATCAGCCGATCGAGGAACTCCCACATCCGCTCGCCGCGCAGCGTCACCATCGCCCCGATCGGCATTCCCTTGCGGACCTTGAACGCCGCGATCGACTTCTTCGCGCGCCGGACGACCGGCTTCTGGCCCGTGATGCGCCCGAGTTCGTCGGCGCCGGTGTCGACAATCTTCGCGTTCGCGGTCGCCTCGCCCAGCCCCATGTTGACGACGACCTTCTCCACCCGCGGAACCGCCATCACGTTCTTGTACCCGAACTCCTTCTGCAGAGCCGGGATGACGTCCTTCTGGTATCGCTCCCTCAGTCGCGCGCTCATTTGTCGACGACCCCCTCGCACTTGCGGCACACGCGGACCTTGCGACCGTCGCCCAGAATCCGGTGCCCGACGCGGGTCTGGGCGCCGCACTCCGGGCAGACCAGCTGCACGTTGGAGGCGTGCAGCGAGGCTTCGCGCTCGACGATGCCCCCTTTGACGTTTTTGCCCGGATTCGGCTTCGTGTGCCGCTTGATGATGTTCACGCCTTCGATGATCAGGCGGTTCGTCTCCGGGATGACGCGCAGCACGCGGCCCCGCTTCCCGCGATCCTTCCCGCTGATCACCAGCACGTTGTCGTTCTTCCGCAGCGGGGTGGCGAGGCGGCTCATCACAGCACCTCGGGCGCGAGCGAAATGATCTTCATGAACTTCCGTTCCCGCAGCTCCCGCGCGACCGGGCCGAACACGCGCGTCCCGATCGGCTCCCCCTGGTCGTTGATCAGCACGGCGGCGTTGCGATCGAACCGGATGTAGCTGCCGTCGCGGCGGCGCTGCTCCTTGACGGTCCGCACGATCACGGCCTTGACGACCTGCCCCTTCTTGACGTTCGACTCGGGCGTCGCTTCCTTGACCGACGCCGTGACGATGTCGCCCAGCCGCGCATAGCGCCCGGTGGATCCGCCGATCGGGTTGATGATGGCGATCTTGCGCGCGCCGGAATTGTCGGCGACGTCGAGGATCGATCGCATCTGAATCATGGCTTAAACCTCCGCGGCCTTCCGGACGATCCGCACGAGGTTCCATCGCTTGCGGCGACTCTGCGGACGCGTTTCGGCGATGGCGACGGTGTCGCCCGGTTTCGCCTCGTTCCTCTCGTCGTGCACCATGAATTTCGACGTCAGCCGCGTCGTCTTGCCGTAGAGCCCGTCGCGCACCTGCCGCTCGACGGCCACGACGATGCTCTTCTGCATCTTGTTGCTGACGACGACGCCGAGCTTCTCTGCCTTCTGCGACATTACGCGTTCCTCTTCTGCCGGAGCACCGTTTTCACGCGCGCGAGGTCGCGGCGGACGGACCGCATCTTGTCGGGCGCCTCCAGGGCGCCCATCGACTTCTGAATCCGCATCCGGAACAGCTGGTCGGTGAGCTCGTGCTCGCGCGCCGTCAGCTCGTCGTCGCCGAGCGCCCGCAGTTCCGCCGCCTTCATTGCACCTTCTCCTGGGCGAAGCGGGTCGCGAACCGGGTCCGGATCGGAATCTTCGCCGCCGCGAGCTTCATCGCTTCGCGCGCCTCTTTTTCGGGGATGCCCTCCATCTCGAACAGGATCTTGCCGGGCCGAATGACCGCGACCCACTGTTCGGGCGCCCCCTTGCCCTTGCCCATACGCGTTTCCTGCGGCTTCTTGGTGATCGGCTTGTCGGGGAAGACGCGGACCCAGACCTTCCCGCCGCGCGCGACGAACCGTGTCATCGCGACGCGCGCCGCCTCGATCTGGCGATCGGTCAGCCAGCACGGCTCGAGCGCTTTCAATCCGTAGTCACCGAAGGACACGAAAGAGCCGCGCCACGCCTTGCCGGCCATGCGCCCGCGCTGCTGTTTCCGGTATTTGACTTTTTTCGGCATCAACATAACGACGACTCACTCGCCCCCGGGGCGCTCGGGACCCTCACCGACCCACCGGCTGCCCTCACGCCCGCCCGGCGGGCCGGCGCGGCGCCCGCTCCCGGTACTCCTCTTCGCGACCGCGCTGGGGCACAAGGCGCTCCCCCTTGTAGAGCCACACCTTGATGCCGATCTGGCCATAGGTGGTATTCGCCTCCGCGAAGCCGTAGTCGATGTCGGCGCGCAGGGTCTGGAGCGGCAGCTGCCCGTGCAGATACCACTCGGAGCGCGCGATTTCGGCGCCGTTCAGCCGGCCGGAGACGCGGACCTTGATCCCGCGGGCGCCGAAGCGCAGCGCCGATTCGACCGCCTTGCGCATTGCGCGCCGGAAGGCGACGCGCTTCTCGAGCTGCATGGCGACCGATTCGGCGATCAGCTGCGCGTCGAGCTCCGGCTTCTGGATCTCCTGGATGTTGATGAAGACCTCGCGGCTCGTGCGCTTCTGAATCTCCTGCTTCAGCTTGTCGACCTCCGTCCCCTTGCGGCCGATGATGATGCCGGGCCGCGACGTATAGATGTCGATCTTCAGGCGGTTCACGGCCCGCTCGGTCTCGATCTTCGAGACGCCGGCGTGCGCGAACCGCGTTTTGAGACTCTGGCGCAGTGCGAGATCCTCGTGCAGCAACTTCGCGTAATCGCGGTTCGAGTACCACCGCGATCGCCACGTCTTGTTGAACCCGAGCCGAAAACCGAACGGGTGAACCTTCTGGCCCACAGTTACTCCTTCGCCTTTTTCGCCGCCGGCTTTTTGGGCCCGCGCGCGCGTTTCGACGCGTCGCCCGCGCCGACCGCTACCACCTTTTCGGGACGCTCCGAGACCCTGACGGTCAGGTGCGCCGTCCGCTTCAGGACGCGGAAAGCGCGTCCCATCGGCGCCGGCCGGACGCGCTTGGCCGACGGCCCCTGGTTTGCGAACGCGGCGGACACAAACAGCCGATCGACGTCGCCGCTGAAGCCGTCGTGATTCTGCGCGTTGGCAATCGCCGAGCGCAGCACTTTCTCGATGTCGGCGGCGATCCCCTTGCGCGTGAATTTCAGCGTCGCGAGGGCGCGGTTCACGTCCTTGCCGCGAATCAGCTCGAGCACGAGCCCCGCCTTCTGGGCCGACGTCCGCACGTAGCGGGCCGTCGCCTGAGCTTCAATCGGCATGGCTAACTCCCCGTCCCGGCCGGCTTCCCGCCGCCGCCCGCCGGTGCGGGCGCTCCGGCCGTGGGTGCCGGCGCGCCAGGCGCCCCCGGCGCCGCCGCTGCCAGCGCGGCCGCCCGTTCGGCCACCTTCGTCGTATGGCCCTTGAAGATCCGTGTCGGCGCGAACTCGCCGAGCTTATGGCCCACCATGTTTTCCGTGACGTACACCGGGATGAACTTCTTGCCGTTGTGCACGGCGAGCGTGTGGCCGACCATCTCGGGCACGACCGTCGATCGGCGCGACCAGGTCTTGATCACCTTCTTGTCGCCGCCCGCGTGGTTCATCGCCTCCACCTTCTCGAGCAGCGGCACATCGACAAACGGCCCTTTTTTCAGTGAGCGACCCATTATTTCGGTCTCCGTTGCACGATGAACTTGTCGGTCGACTTGCGGTTCCGCGTCTTGTACCCCTTGGTCGGCAGGCCCCACGGCGAGACGGGATGCCGCCCACCCGACGTCTTGCCTTCGCCGCCACCCAGCGGATGGTCGACCGGGTTCATGGCCACCCCGCGCACGTGCGGCCGCTGTCCGAGCCAGCGGCTGCGGCCGGCTTTGCCAACCGAGACGTTCTCGTGGTCGAGATTGCCGACCTGCCCGACGCTGGCGTAGCACTCCATGTTGATCTTGCGAATCTCGCCCGAGGGCATCTTCACCGACGCATAGTCGCCTTCCTTGGCGACGAGCTGCACGGCGGAGCCCGCGCTGCGCGCGATCTGGCCGCCCTTACCCGGCTTCAGCTCGACGTTGTGGAGCAGGGTGCCGAGCGGGATGTTCTTGAGCGGCAGGCAGTTGCCCGGCAGGATGTCGACGGTCGGACCGGCGACGACCGTGTCGCCCACCTTCAGGCCGATGGGCTGCAGGATGTACCGCTTTTCCCCGTCGGCATAGGTCAACAGCGCGATGCGCGCCGAGCGGTTCGGGTCGTACTCGATCGTCGACACCGTGGCCGGAATGTCACGCTTGTCGCGCTTGAAATCGATGATCCGATACATCCGCTTGTGCCCGCCCCCGCGCCACCACGACGTCAGCTGGCCGCGGTTGTTGCGTCCGCCCGACTCGTGCAGCGGCTCGACGAGCGGTTTGTAGGGTTCGTGCGACGTGATGTCGTCGAACACCTGCACCGTCTGGAACCGGGTGCCGGGCGAGGTCGGATTGAATTTGCGAATCGGCATACGTACCCTACGCTCCCTCTAGGAACTCCGGCATCTTCGCGCCCTCGCGCAGCCGGACGTAGGCCTTCTTCCAGTCCGGCCGGCGGCCGGCATAGCGGCCCTGCCGCTTCACCTTGCCATGCGCAATGCTGGTCCGGATGGTGGCGACCTTCGTGCCGAGCAGCTGCTCGATGGCGCGTTTGATCTGCAGCTTGTTGGCCGCAGCGGCGACTTCGAACACGATCGTCCGCCCGTCTTCGCGGAGAATCGACGTCTTTTCGGTCACGAGCGGCCGCCGGATGACGTCGGTGAGTTTCACCATTAGGCGAGCGCCTCCTGGAGCTTTTCGATGGCGCCCTGCGTCGCAATCACGCGGTGCGCGTCGATCACGTCGCGCGCCGTCACGCGGCCGCTCGCAACCACCGAGATGCCCGGAATGTTGCGGACCGACAGCGACAGCTTGTCGTCCGGCGCCACGTCGATGAGCACCGCTTTCCCGGTGACGCCGAGCCGCGTCAGCAACTCGTTCGCCGCTTTCGTCTTCACCTCCGCGGTTGTCAGCGCATCGACGACGACGAGTGCACCCTGCTGGGCTTTCTGCGCCAGCGCCGCGCGCAGCGCGCCGCGCGCGACTTTCTTGGGCAGCCGGTAGTCGTAGCTGCGCGGCTGCGGACCGAACACGGTGCCGCCCTTCCGCCAGAGCGGATTGCGGATTTCACCCACGCGCGCGCGGCCGGTGCCCTTCTGGCGCCACGGCTTCTTGCCCGACCCGCTGACGTTGGCGCGGTTCTTCGTTTGATGGGTGCCGCGTCGTTCGGCCGCGTTGTCGTGCACGACCGATTCCCACATCAGATCGACCTTGACGCGGCCGCCAAACACGTCGTCGCGCAGGTCCACGGCACCGACCTTCTCGTTGTTGCTGTTTACGACATCAAGCTGCATAGACGTGGCCTTCGGTTACTTCTTGCCCTTCTTCGGCTTTTCCACCTGCGCGATCTTGATCCGGTGCGGCGCCACCGCTTTGCGGACGACGACGTAGCCGGTGGGCGCGCCCGGGATGCCGCCCTCGACGAGGAGCAGGTGATTGTCGGTGTCGACCCGCAGCACCTTCAGATTCCGGACGGTCACGCGGCCGCCGCCCATGCGTCCCGCCGCGCGCATGCCTTTGACGACGCGGGAGGGAAACGACGAGGCGCCAATCGAGCCGGGCGCGCGGTGAAACATCGATCCGTGCGTCGCCGCGCCGCCGCCGAAATGGTGGCGTTTGACCACTCCCTGGAAGCCCTTGCCGCGGCCGGTGCCGATCACATCGACCCGATCGCCGTTGGCAAAAATCGAGACGAGCACCTGATCGCCCGCCTTCGGCGGCTCGCCGCCGGAGGCCACCTTGACTTCGCGCCGAACGCGGGTCACCGGTACGTTGGCGCGCTTGAAGTGCCCGGTGTCGGGCTTGTTCGCCTTCGCCGGGTGATCGTCGACGAACCCGAGCTGCACCGCCTCGTAGCCGTCGGATTGCGCGCTCTTGGCCTGCACGATCACGCAGGGCCCGGCCTTGATGACGGTCGCCGGATGGACGGTCCCGTCGGCATCGAACACCTGCGTCATGCCGACCTTGCGGCCGATGATCCCGCTGACCATGGCTACTTGTGCTCCTTCCCGAACGCCTTGATCTCGACGTCAACGCCGGCCGGCAGGTCGAGCTTCATCAGCGCGTCCACGGTCTGCGGGGTCGGCTCGAAGATGTCGATGAGCCGCTTGTGCGTGCGGATCTCGAACTGCTCGCGCGACTTCTTGTCGACGTGCGGCGAGCGCAGGACGGTCCACTTGTTCTTCGCGGTCGGCAGCGGAATGGGGCCCGCCAGGCGCGCGCCGGTGCGTTTCGCCGTGTCGACGATTTCGGTCGTCGACTGATCGAGGACGCGGTAGTCGTAGGCCTTCAGACGGATCCGGATTTTGTCACTGAATGCTGTCGCCATATCTGTCTCTCTACGCCTTGCCCTGCATGCGCGCGACGACTTCCTCGCTCACGTTCTGCGGAGCCGGCTCGTATCGATCGAAGTGCATCGAGTAGGTCGCGCGCCCCTGCGTGCGCGATCGCAGGTCGGTCGCGTAGCCGAACATCTCCGACAGCGGCACGCGCGCCGCGATGATCTGGGTGCCGCCGCGGTCTTCCTGCGACTGGA
>JBPYEE010000165.1:0-6245 GCA_051985095.1 Vicinamibacterales bacterium
GCGGAGGGCGCCGGCGCCGCTGATCAGGTCGTCATTTTCGACGACGCGATCGCGAAGGCCGAGGAGTTTCTTCGACAGGCATTTGCCGTCCCGCCGAGCGGTCCGAGCCTCGAATTGCTCGCGGGCGAGCTGGAGCACACGCTGGGACATGGCAAACACGCGTGGCCGCTTCAGGTCATTCGCCGGCTCGCCGACGTGCTGCTGCAGCTCGCTGATGTTCGACAAATGAGCCCGCGCCACGAAGCGCGATGGTTGAACCTAACGGGATTCTGTACGAGGCCCGGGTTCGGCACCTCCCTCGACGCGTGGCGGGTCGGCGAACTGCGCAAGGTGTACGCGAGTGGCCTCGCGTTTCCCAAAGACACGCAGTGCCAGGTCGAGTGGCTCGTTCTCTGGCAGCGCGTGTCCGCGGGTTTCTCCGTCGGACAGCAGCAGGAGCTGGCAGCGCGAACCCGAGCGCTGGTGGGCCTCGGTGCACGCAAGGCGCCGCACCTCAATCCACAGATCGTGCGTGAGGCGTGGCGTCTTTTGGCTGGCCTCGAGCGGGTCGACGAGGCCGAGCGAACGCGAATGGGTGACGAGTTAATCGCCCGGATCAAGCGGGATCCGCGAAGCGCCAGTTTCCTCTGGGCAATCGGCCGCCTCGGCGCGCGCGCACCGTTGTACGGTCCGCTCAACTCGGTGGTGTCCCCGCCTGTCGCCGAACGATGGATCGAGGCGCTGCTCACCTTGAAAGCGCTGACTCCGGATGCCCTCGCCGCCGTCGCACAGATCGCTGCACGGACGGACGACCCGGTTCGGGACCTGAGCGATCAGGCGCGCGAATCCGTGGTTGCACGATTGACCTCAGCCGGCGCGGCCGCAGAAATTGTTCGCGCCGTGCTTGAAGTGATCCCTGTCAGCCAGCTGAGCGGTGCGGTGCTGTTCGGGGAAGCGCTGCCCGAAGGACTCCGCCTAGCTTGAAAGCCAGGGCGCGATCATGTTGTCTCTACCGAAGGTCCACTCTGAGTTGTATCTGCAATACCCCTTTTGGGCATTTCCGGCAGTTCTCACCTCGAGAACCAGCGCTCATTGACACTCTCTCGGGAAACACTGGGACACTTTCCTCAGCGGACTGAAATATCGCGCCTGATTCGCTCAGCGAGCGCCCCGCTCACGCGGCCACGTCGGGGCGCCGCTCCGACCACAGTCCACTATGCCGAGCGTATTGCCACCCCGCCTAATCCCTCATGCCTGTCTTTGACGGCGTGGGCGCCCGCCTTTCGCCCCGTTTAGTCGAGCTGGCGCCGTCTTCGCTTTCGATCGCCGGCGGCCACCGCGACGGCCGGTCGCCGCTGGCTGAAATAACCTCTTAAGTTCTGAGCTCGGCTTTCGAGCTCCGGCGGCTCAGCATCTTGCGCCAGTAGCGCTCCACCGCACCGGGCCCCGTACGCTGGACGGCCTCGAACGGAGCCGGCGCGCGCGGTGGAAGCACGGTCGGTGCTCCGCGGAAGCGCGGCGCGCGTACACAAAGCGCAAAACAGCCGAATACCGCGCGTTGACCCTTCTGCAGACGGTCCGTCACCGGTTGTTTATGGCGGCGCTAAAGTCGAGCGGCTGTCCGCGCCCGTAATGTGTTGTGGAAGAACGGCCACCGTGAGGACCGCGGCGTGTGTCTTCACGGCGAGAGCTACGGGTGGGACCGCAGCTGCGCGACGATGGCTTCCTCGAGTTCGGGCGCCATGCAACGCCCGTTGTCTTCTAAAATCATTCCGCCCTCGCACCTCTATCGCTGGCCGCGATAGTTCACTGTCTGAATTCGCTACGGTCGTACAATGATGCGGGCGGCGGCGATCAATGCGTCGATGGATCGTTGAACATCGAGGATTTCGTGCTGGAGCATGTTCGTTCCTCGAGTCGCCGACTCATCGTTTGATCCGGTCGCATCGTCAGTCCACGGGAGCACTAGAGGCAAGAGGCGAACATGTCTTTTGATGACCCGGATGCAACGCCGCAGGTGGCAGGCCGGCGCATCTCCGAGCTGGTCGAACAACTGGAACAACAGCGCCAGTGGTTCGCGGTGACGCTTTCCAGCATTGGAGACGGCGTGATCACGACCGACCTGGACGGTGCAATTACCTTCATGAATCCTGTGGCCGAGTCCCTCACGGGATGGACGGCTCCCGCTGCCGAGGGGCGCGCGTTGCCGGAGATTTTCCGGATCGTCAACGAGGACACACGGGCCGCCGTCGAAAACCCGGCGCTGCGGGCGATCCGCGAGGGGACCATCTTCGGCCTGGCAAACCACACCCTGCTCCTCACGCAGGACGGGCGTGAAATTGCGATCGATGACAGCGGCGCACCGATTCGGTCAACCGCGGGTGACATCCTCGGTGCTGTCCTCGTCTTTCGGGATGTAACGGAGCAGCGGCGTGCCGAAACCGCGCGGGCACTCCTCGCTGGCGTCGTCGACTCGTCCGAAGACGCGATCATCAGCAAGAATCTGGATGGTGTCGTCACGTCCTGGAACGCCGCTGCGGAGCGTCTGTTTGGGTACGCGGCGCCGGAGGCTATTGGACAGTCGATTCTGACGTTGATGATCCCGCCTGAACGAGGTGACGAAGAGACGATGATTCTGGACCGGTTGCGCCGCGGCGAGCGCGTCGAACACTTCGAGACTGAGCGACTGACGAAGGATGGGCGGTGCGTGCCGATCTCGCTGACAGTCTCCCCGGTCCGTGACGCGCGCGGGGACATCATTGGCGCCTCGAAGATTGCGCGCGACATTACCGAACGGCAGCGCGCGGAGGCCGAACGCGCGCGCCTCTTGGCGAGAGAACAGGGCGCCCGTGAGCGGGCGGAGGCGGCGAGCCGGGCCAAAGACGAATTCGTCGCGATGATCTCGCATGAGATTCGGTCGCCGCTCAACGCCATCCTCGGGTGGGCGCAAACGCTTCGACAGGGGGACGTCGATCCGCACGCGACGGCACGCGCGACAGAGAGCATTGAACGGAACGCGCGGGCGCTGGCACAATTGGTCGAGGACCTGCTCGACGTCTCGCGCGCGATCACGGGCAAGCTGACCCTGAATACACGACCTGTGGATCTTCGCCGCAGCCTCGATGCCGCCCTCGACTCGATTCGGCCCGCCGCAGATGCGAAAGGAATCTCGATCGAGGTGCGTCGTGAACCTCGTCACACGCTGGTGACCGGTGACGGCGACCGACTGCAGCAGATTCTGTGGAACCTGTTATCCAATGCCGTCAAGTTCACGCCGAGACACGGTCGCGTGACGGTGCGGATGCAGCGGCTCAACTCGCACGTGGAGGTCACAGTCAGGGACTCGGGCGTCGGCATTGCTCCTGATTTCTTGCCGTACGTGTTTGACCGATTTGCGCAGGCGGAGACGGCGACCGCGCGACGCTACGGTGGCCTCGGGCTGGGATTGGCGATTGTGCGGCACCTGGCCGAATTACACGGCGGGTCGGTGTCCGCCACGAGCAGCGGCGAAGGGCTCGGAGCCACGTTTACCGTTCGATTGCCGATCCGGGCGATTCAGGGCGAGGTTGAGGACCTGGCAGGAGTGGAGCCGGGACTAACCGTTGATGCGCTGGCCATGCGAGCGGTCATCACCGGGTTACGGGTGATGGTTGTCGATGACGAGTCAGAGACTCGCGATTTGTTGACTACGCTGTTGCAGGCACGAGGAGCTGCGGTGCTAGCCTGCGAGTCCGCGGCAGAAGCTTTGGCCCTGATGGATCAATGGCAGCCGGACGTTCTGGTTTCCGATATCGGGATGCCCGAAGAGGATGGATACAGCTTCATCGCTAGGGTGCGCAAGCTATCAACCCCACAGCGCGCGGTACCGGCCGTTGCGCTCACCGCCCATGCGCGGGCCGAAGACAGGATGCGAGCGCTGGCCGCCGGTTATCAGATGCACGTCCCCAAACCCGTCCAAGTGGCTGAACTGCTGATCGTGGTAGCAACGCTCGCCGGTCGCGGACCACAACCATCGGTGGCGTAGGAACCGAAGATTTCTATCGACTCTAGTGGCCTAGCGGTCTGTTCAGTGCGGCGGCATCGGTTGGCACGACCGATCCGAGCGATTCATACGCCTTCAATCTGTACACCGACGACGGCAGTTCCTTATTTGTTGCTGATAGCCTTAATAGCGGAAATAAGTTTGCGCAAACGATCTCTCTAGGCCTTGGACCAGGCTTCTACACGATCGGACTTCAGACCATCACTGATCTCCCCACGAATCCGGCATTCGTCATCACCTTCGGCACGTCTGTCGACGGAGCATCTGTTCCCGAACCGGCAACCTTGACGCTCACGGCACTCGGCCTGGCCAGTGTGATCCGGCGCTATTGTCGTCGCGCCGCACGCTAGCAACGGCGAAGGCCGCGCATCGACCGACGTGGCCAGGGTAAACGTCCTGGCCCTTTTGTTTCTACGGAGGGATCACCACAAGGGAGGCTTGTCGGGCCAGCCGTCCGGCAACACCGAGGGTTCGCCAACCTTCCTCGGTGAGGTCGCCGGATGCGGTCATCACGGGGCGGCCGCTGCCAACATTGACGTCAGCTTTTCTTCCCTTGGAACGTGAAGTCGTGCGTGTGGCTGCCCGTGACCGTGCTCAGACTTGACATGACCGTCACGGCACCGCCGGAGGCAATGGTCGACAGCTGACTGGCCGTCAACGTCACCATATGGACGTGGCTCAAGGACGATGAGGACGTATAAGTGGTGTCGACCGGATGCAGCTGATCGGACGCGGGCACGTTCGCGGTGTGGCTATGCGCGTTGACCACCGTCGAGGTACTCAAAACGTCCGCCACGGTTGACGGACTCGTCGTGCTACTGTCCCCGCATCCAATCAGGTACACCGCGCCGGCGACGATTGGGAACGCCTTCCCGGCTTCAATTACGAAGGTCCGTCTGTCCACTGTGACCGTTCTCCCGTGATTCGGGGGTTTCGACAGGGATGGATTCTACCGCGCACGCTCCGGGGAGAAGCCGCCCACGACAATCTCCCCGTATGGTTCGCGCTGGTTGTCTATGAAGCGGCGGTTCCGGCCAACCGTGTCAGATCCGTTCGGCTATCGATTGCGAAACCCTCGGCCGACGCTAAGCTCAAGTGGCCGCTCCAGCCGGAACGTCAGCAGCGAGTCGCGTGGAACCCGCACCGCGTGTCCCCGAGTCAGCACCTCTCCACCGGCGCCAGCGGCCGCTCCGGCCACACCGCCTATGAGCGCGCCCTTCCCGCCGCCGGCGACTGCGCCGATGATCGACCCCAATAGCGCCCCGCCACCCACGTACTCGCCAGTGCGGCGGTTCGCTCCGACGCCCTCTGAGGCTTGCACGTTCTCCTCGGCGCGGACGATATAGCGCTGGCCTTCGATGATGACGGACTCGAGATCCAATACAAGTTCACGCCCCTCGGCAGCTCTCACGACGAGTTCGACACGTGTGCCTCGTGGGAGTGCCAGGCGCCCGGATGCATCTTGCACGTTCTCGTCGACGATGCCGGTGTACACGCGGTCATCGCTTCTGTCGGTCCGCACTTCATCATCGGTCCGGACTGTGATCACTGACCCGGCTTCAATCCGCGCGGGCCGCTCGGGTTCCTCAAGTCGACGTCTCAGCTCAGGTGATGAAATTTCAAACTCGGCCCGACAGCCACGGTCGACCCAGATGCCGCGCTCGGTGAAGCCCCACGTCGAGCCCTCCTCACAGCGAACGTCGCCCAGCTGTCTGATGACCCGAACACCGTCGCGCGTGTCAGCCTCACAAAATGTCCGCTGTCCGTCCATCGAGGCGCAGATGATCGCGCCTCGGCCGCGATTCTGAGCCCGTCCGGCAATTGGGGTAAGCAACATCGATAAGACGCTGAGCGTCACAAGGCAAAATGGCCTGCTGAAACACCAAGTGGTCCAACCCCCCGGATTGCACACTCTTGCCCCTCTCCCCATGACGTCCTCCAGATTTCGGCTCCGATTCTTTTTGGGAAATAGCAGGACGCGTGCCCGCTGTCTTCAACCGGGAGGCGAGCCTTCATTGAAGTCAACGACCAATTCCCGACGAAGGCGGTGCTTCGTGGATAAAACCGCGGCACAATTTCAGCGAAGATTCAACAAAACCGTAAGTGAGTCGTTTGCACACCGCGTTCGAGCGTCAGCGATTGCTGCTGCGGTGAGTTAGCAGTTGGCGTCATCGTCTGTCGACAATCGCATCGATGAATTGCCGATGGCGTTCAAGACGCGATC
>JBPYEE010000166.1:0-8091 GCA_051985095.1 Vicinamibacterales bacterium
CAGGCAGTAATCGCGTGACGCGAACCCCGGTGTCCCGCTCGCCGCGTTCGACAACGTCGTCCAGCCGCCGTTTGACCCTCCCGTGGAGAGGGTGCCGGCCGAGACGTTGGCATTGTCGACGCGATAGAAGTCGGCGCTCGCGCCGTCGCCGGTGTCGCCGACGTAGACACGCAGGCTCGCGCCGTTCGGCGCAAGCGAAAACTCGGTGCGGGAGACGGACGAGTTCCCGAGCGACCCGCCTCCTGCCGAGTAGAAGATCTGATGGAACGCCGTGTCTCCGTCGTGCGTCACCGATCGACGGAAAATCCCATAGTCGAAGAACGAGGCGTAGACCTGCGTTTCGCCCGACGCCCGGTACAGTTCGATGTGCGACGCACCGCCGCGGAAGAAATCGTTGCCGGACGCGCTTGCCGGGATGACGACGTCCTGCGGTGTCGGCAGGAACGCCGCCGAAAACGACGCCCCGCCGTCGGTCGATTCGTAGAGTCCGACGCGCGCCGCCCCCGGCGGCGTGAAGCGCCCGCCATTGACGGACGACGACCCGTGTCGCGCGACATCGGTTCCGATGAAAATGTGGTTGGGGTCGGCGGGGTCGATGGCGATGGCGCCAATCGATCGGCCGGTCGCGACGGGGCACTTCCCGCCGCCGGACGCACACGGCGCCGTCGCGCTCACGCTGCCCGGGACGAGCGTCCAGGTCTTGCCGGAGTCCGTCGACTTGAAGAGGCCCAGCCCGGCTTCAGAGTCGCCTGATCCGTTCGGCTCACCGGTTCCGACATAGAGCGTTTTGGCGCTCGGATCAGTCGGGTCATACACGAGCGAGCCGATGGCGTTCGACAGGAGGCCGTCGCCTGAAGGATGCCAGTTCGGCTGCGGCGCCAGCGCGTTATCGGCACCCCAGACGCCTCCGCCTGCGGCGCCGATGAACATCCTGCAGTCGTTTGCCTGGCAGTTTGGCGAGACGGCAATCGCCGTCGTGCGGCCGGAAAACACGGTGGCGGCTGTCGCGCCGGTTGACTCCGATGCGACCTGCGCAGAGGCGGGCACGCCATTGGGGCCGATCGCCTGCCAATTCGCCATCTTCCCTCCCGGCTGTCGCCCGATCACGCCGGCAGCCTGTGCAGCGGCAAGCTGCTGATCGGCGGTGATCACCGTCGCCGGATACGCGCGGTTGTCGTAGCCCTCCTGAGCGGGACCGTCGGTCGAGCCCGGCTCACCACCGACCCCGACTTTGCCCAGAGCGGTCTTGAACAGATCGCGATCAAAACTCCTGTAGTGAGGAACCCGCGAACGTGGTTGCGGCTTTGCGACTCTGGAGACGCCGATCGCTACCACGAGATCGGCGGCGACCACAGTCAGTGAAAGAATGCTGAAGACAATCTTTCCCGCCACACGCATGTCAGCCCCCTTGTTTTGTTGTGACGAACGTTGCCAGAACGAGAGTGGCATTAAACCCGATCTCGGTCTTCTGAATCGAGCGAACTTTCCTGGAAAACCGCGTCGACCGGCGGCGCGGCTCGAACCGTGTCGGTCAGATCCGCGCGTTGTGCAGGGGGGCGCCGCTGACGGAGTCGACAACGTCGAGCGCGGTGAGCAGTCCAGTGAGGGCCAGCAGGTGCCGTACCCGCGGCGCGACATCGGCGAGCAGGAGACGGGCCCCGAAGAGCCGTGTGGTCCTGATGCCTTCAGCGAGGGCGCCGATGCCCGCCGCGTCGATGGACGGCACGCCGTTCAGATTGACGATGACGCGCCGGTGCCCTGCGCGAACCGCCTCGCCGACTGCCCGGAGAAACGCGAACTGCGGCGCACCCGCGACGAGCGGGCCCGCCAGATCCAGGATCACGCCACAAGCCACTTCGCGTTCTGTGATGAGCATCGCGTCACGTTCGCCGGGTCGTCCCGTCCTCATCTGTCTAAACGTCGAACGCAGACGAAGCGAACGCGGAGCCCGATCTGTGCAACATTCCGCGCGAGGATGCTCGGCGCTGTGGGTACCTGAATCCTCCGGTGCAGGCCCTCGCGATGCGCGATCTACGCTTCGCGGCGGGCGGTCGCCAGCGCCGCAAATGCCGCGATGAACACGTCATCCGGACAGAGGTCCGGCGTGAGGATTCGCTGGAGGACCAGGCCTTCCGTCAGGGCATGGATCGCCGGAACCAGGCGTTCCGCCGGCATGGGGAGCGCCGCGTCCGGCCACATGGCACGAAGCCATCTCTGGCCGATGGCGTAGCTGTCCGCCGTCTTGTCGCGAATGCGCGCCCGCAGGTCCGGGTGGGTCAAGGCATAGGCGAGGCCGGTCAGTCGGCCGGCGGCGACCGTCGTCCGCGCCGGGATGGCGGCGAGCGTCGCCTCCGCCAGGGCTCGCATGAACTCGCCGAAGGTTGCGCCCGCCTTGACGTGAGGAATGATGGGCGGCCAGTAGGCCTCTCCAAGTGACAGAAAGAGGTCGTCTCGATTCTTGAAGTTGCTGTAGATCGCCCCGGTGGTCATCCGGGCGCGGCGGGCCACGTCTTCAAGCGTGGTTCGCTCGTAGCCCTTTTCACGAACCAACCCCCGGGCGGCCTCGAGCAGCGCCGCCCGCGTTCGGGCCCGCTTGTCACCTTTGGGTTTTCGCCGACCCGCCCGGTTCGCCCTGGACCGACGCATCTGAAATGTAATTCACTTATTTTATAATAATGTTATCGAAAACCGTGGCGGTAAATGATCAGACCGTCCGTGAGGCGCTTGCGCCGATCGTGAACGCCGGCGCCCTGGCGGGCGCCGCGACAATCGTGTGGCGTCGCGGCCGGGTCTGCGCGGCCGCATCCGTTGGCCGCCGCAACGTGCAGTCGGGCCTGCCCATCGAGCGCGACACCATCTTCCGGATCGCATCGCTCACGAAACCCGTCACGACGGTCGCCGCACTCATGTTGCTCGACGAGGGCCGCATTGCGTTGGACGATGCGATCGGCCGGTATGCTCCGGAGCTGTTGGCGATGCGGGTGTTGCGGCATGCAGACGGACCCCTGGAGGTGACCGACCCCGCGCGCCGAGCCATCACGTTCCGTGATGTCCTCACCCCCCGCTCGGGCCTGACCTACGGCGACTTTCATCGCGGACCGATCGGCGAGGCGTACCAGGAGACGCTGGGCCCCCAGATCGACAACGATCTCACCCCCAACGAGTGGATGGCACGGCTCGCGACGCTACCCCTGGTGGACGAGCCGGGCGCTGGATTCCACTACGGACACTCGACGGATTTGCTCGGCTTTCTGATCGCCCGCATCGAGGGCACGCCATTGAGCGACGTGCTGGCGCGGCGCATCTTCAAACCATTGGGCATGGCCGATACCGGGTTTACGGTGCCACCGCACAAACGAGTCCGCCGGGCCGCCTTCTGCGGATTCGATACTGACGGGCAGCTGATGGCATTGACGAGGGCGCCGGGAGGCCACGCCCTCCTCGAGCGGCCCGATGACATGACGTTTGAGTCCGGGGGCCAGGGGCTGTGGTCCACGGTGGACGATTACCTCGCCTTCGCACGGATCTTTGTCGAGGGCGGTGCAGTCGACGGCGTCCGGCTGCTGCAGCCGGAGACGCTGAGGATGATGGCGTCAAATCAGCTGACGGCGACGCAGCGGGCCACCGCACACACGCTCGGCAGGCGGCCGTTTGCCGTCGGTCACGGCTACGGCATGGGTGTGGCGGTGGTGATGGAGCCCGAACACGCGAACCCGCTTCGGTGTGGCGGCGGCGCAGGTGCCGTCGGGTGGCCCGGCGCGTACGGCGGGTGGTGGCAGGCCGATCCGAATGACGGGTCCGTTCTCGTCTTCTTGGCGCACAGCATGGTCGAACTGGAGCAGATCGCGAGGGGCATCGGTGCCGGCGTGTGGAGCGCCATCCGCGCGTTTCACACCGTCGCATCGGCATGAAGCGTCATCCGATCATAGAATCACAGCACCAGGCCGGGCGGTGTGAGGGGAACCGTTCGGATCAGGTGGAAAGCAGGTGCCGCGATGAAGCTCGTGCCGACGATTGCGATTGCAGTGCTGTGCGCCGCGCCGGCTGAGGCTCAGCTCGCGCCACCGAACGATGCCGGAGTCACCTACGGGCACGTGCACTTGAATGTGCGCGACATCGAGGTTCACAAGAAGCTGTGGGTCGATCACTTCGGCGGCACCGTTGTCCAGAAAGGGCCGCTGACCGCGGTCAAGTTGCCCGGTATGCTCATCGCGTTCCGTGAGGCGGCTCCGACCGGCGGATCCGCCGGAACGGTGATGGATCACTTCGGATTCAAAGTCCGAAATCTTGCGGAGGTGCTCGCCGGGTGGCGTGCAGCCGGATACGCCGTGACACGCGAATTCACTGGCGCAGAAGGGTTTCCGAACGCGTACCTGATGGCACCCGACGACGTGCGGATCGAGCTGCAGGAGGACAAGACGCTTCCTGTCAAAGCCGCGGCGTATCACCTGCACTTCCTCACGCCCGATTTCGTGAAGCTGCGGGACTGGTACGTCGAAACGTTTGCGCTGACGCCGCGAAAACGCGGCACGATCGCCACAACAGCCGATGCGCCCGGCATGAACCTCAGCTTCGCGACCTCCGCAACGCCCACGATCGGCACGAAAGGCCGAAGCATCGATCACATCGGATTCGAGATCACCGATCTGAAAGCGTTTTGCGACAAGCTCGCAGCACGGGGGATCAAATTCGACGTTCCGTACCGCGAGGTGCCGGCCATCGGCTTGAAGATCGCGTATATCACCGACCCCTCAGGCGTGTACATCGCGCTCACCGAAGGCTACGCGCAGTACTGAGCGTGGGCACGGCGACACCCAGAGTCGAATCCGACCAGTCCGATGCCCGGGGCCGAGCGCTCGGTCAGCGGCAGCCGGGTCGGGGAATACGAGGAAAGTGTGATGCAACCCGAGGAGGGATCGGTGGCCAGGCCCGGCGTCGTGAAGGGCGCCGGGGCCGGTGCGGCGGCATCCACGACGGACCCGCATGCCGCTGCGTCCCGAACCCATGACCACGATCACCAGACCGTCCCCTCCGACATCGCGCTTCGCGTCAAAGCGATCGAGTCGTTGCTCGTCGATAAGGGCCTGGTGGATCGGGCGGCGCTCGACCTCATCGTCGATGCGTTCGAGACGAAGATCGGCCCTCGCAATGGTGCCCGCATCGTCGCACGCGCCTGGGTCGATCCCGCGTTCAGGTCGCGGCTCTTGGCGGACGCCACGACGGCAATCGCCGAAATGGGCTTGTCGAAACATCAGGACGAGGACCTCGTCGTACTCGAGAACACGCCGCAGGTGCACAACCTCGTCGTGTGCACCCTCTGCTCGTGCTACCCGTGGCCAATTCTTGGCCTTCCGCCGGTCTGGTACAAGTCCGCGCCGTACCGGTCACGTGCGGTGATCGATCCGCGCGGCCTGCTGAAGGAATTCGGGCTCGAGTTGGATGACTCGGTCGAAGTGCGCGTGTGGGACAGCACGGCCGAGGTGCGGTACCTCGTTTTGCCGGAGCGGCCAGCTGGCACCGGTCACTTGAATGAAGCGGAGCTGGCTGCGCTCGTGACCCGCGATTCGATGATCGGAACGGCAAGAGTCGGCGTGCCTTCTCCCGGGAACCGGCCATGAACGGCGTCCATGACATGGGCGGCATGCAGGACATGGGGCCCATCGACTACGAACGCAACGAGCCGACCTTTCACCACGCATGGGAAGGCCGGGTCTACGCCCTGGCCCGCGTCCTCTGGACTCGCGGAGGCAAATGGAACCTCGATGCGTTTCGCCGCGGCATCGAGATCCTGCCGCCTGCGGAATATCTGCGGATGTCGTACTACGAGCGTTGGTTCGCCTGGATGATCCGCAAGCTGGTTGAGACGGGCGACGTGGCGCAGGCGGAAATCGAAGCCGGCGAGCGCGCACCCGACACACCGATCGGGACGCCATTCGTCACGGCGCAGCTGGTTCCCGAGATGGTCGACAGACGGCCGACCGCTCGACGCAACGTTCCGGCGGCGGCGCAGTTCAAGACCGGCGAGCGCGTGCGCGCGCGGAACGTGCACCCTCCCGGGCATACCCGGCTGCCGCGTTACGTTCGGGGCCGGGTCGGCGTCGTCCTGCGTGACCGGGGCGTGTATCTGTTTCCGGATGCACGTGCACACGATCTCGGAGAAAAACCGCAGCATCTCTACTCCGTGCGGTTCAGCGCCCGGGAGCTCTGGGGCGACGGCGCGTCATCTCGTGATTTCATTCACCTCGACATGTGGGACGACTATCTTGAGCGCGCCTGATCGACTCCTCGATCCATCCCGGCTTGCCGCGCTGCCGCCGCTGCGGCGCGACGAGGAGGGTCCGGTCTTCGCAGAACCCTGGCAGGCGCAAACGTTTGCGCTCGCAGTCCGACTGTCGGAGGCAGGGTACTTTACCTGGAAGGAATGGACGACTGCCCTCGCCGCCGAGCTCGAGGCCGCCGCCACTCGCGGTGACCCCGACGACGGCTCGCGCTACTACGAGCACTGGACGGCGGCGCTCGAAAAACTGGTTCAAGCCAAAGGACTCCTGGACCAGTCGGTGCTCAAGGACCGCAAAGACGCGTGGGCCGACGCGTATCGGCACACGCCGCACGGTCAGCCGGTCGAACTGCGTGCAGCCCTCGCAAGACCGGCGGGCAGTCAGGAAGCTTGACGCCCCCCGTTGCGCGAACCGGAGATTCGCCGGACCCTGTCACATTCAGCACCCTGTCGCGCCGACTCCTTCCGGCCAAATCGATCGCAACCCCCTGCACCATCGCGGGGGCCAAGTCAGTGATCGCAAAGGAGCCGGAGTGCGCATCCACGACCGCGTCGGCGCGCACCGCGCGATACACGGGTCAACCCCGGCCGAGCGTGAGAGCAACATCCTGCGGATCGAAATGGGCCTGCCGTGCGAGGCGGTTGCCGAGCGGCGGGGCAAGCCGACTGCGGCCGCGACAGATGTCGCGGTCGGCCGCGCCCTGGTTCGGCTCGTCAGGGAAATGTCCTCGGCTCCCCGCAGAACGGGGCGGCAGCCGACGTGGCTCCCGCGGAGTGTCTCGCTGGAACGGTGACGAGAGGCTTATTGGACGGGCGCTCGCGCGTTCACACGTCGTCCGCTGATGTTGCTCGGGGCCAGGTCAAATCTTCAGAAGTTCGGCGGCGTTGCGCGCAAAAATCTTCGCCCGCGCCTCATCCGAGATCTCGAGATGATCGACGACGCCAATCGTCTCGCTGATGTAAATTCCCGGCTCCGGTTCAAACGGCGTATCCGATGCGAACAGCACGCGGTCGGGGCCGAAGAAACTCAGGCCGCACGCGGTGCCGGCCGCGGCCCCAAACAGTGCCGTGTCGGCGTAGAACAGGCGGAAATAGTCGATCGGCCGACGCTGCAGCGTGGCCAGCAGCGCCTTGTAGTCCACGTCCGAGGAACGGGTGCCCAGCTGGTCCCAGCCGTGGCCCACCCGGCCTTCGAAGTACGGCACCATGCCGCCCATGTGATGGGTGATGATCTTGAGATCCGGATACCGATCGAAGAGGCCGGCGAAGACGATCCGCGCCATCGCGACGCTGGTTTCGTACGGCCAGCCGAAGGTCCACCAGATCTCGAAGAGCGACCGCTCTTCCGTCGGGTAGTCGGCAAATTCCGCGCCGCGCGCCGGATGCATCCAGATCGGCTTGTTGCGGGCGGCCATCAGCTCAAACAGCGGCAGCAGGTCGGGCGACGTCAAGGGTGCGCCGTTCACGTTCGTGAACACCTGCACGCCGCACGCTCCGAGGTCGTCGAGCGCGCGCTCGGCCTCCCGAATCACCGCCGCCGGATCGTTCATTGGCAGCGACGCGACAAACGCCGGGAAACGGGCGGGATGGCGGCGCACCAGCTCCGCGAGACCGTCGTTCGCAATCCTGGCCAGCTCACGGGCGAGCGCGCCATCACCCAACGCCTCAATGGGCGGTGAGGGCAGCGACAGCACCTGCTGATAGCCGTCGCCGAAGCGGTCCATCACGCGGAAGCGGCCATCGAGGTCGTGCAGCAGCGGGATGTTTCGCACGCGCTTGCCCATGTCCTTGCGCGTCGGCGCGACATCGAGCAG
>JBPYEE010000167.1:0-7593 GCA_051985095.1 Vicinamibacterales bacterium
GGCTGGCCACTCGAGTGGTGCGTGCGATCCGGGTAGTAGTAAACGTTGGGCAGCCCCTTCATCCACACGGAACGCTTTCCCACCGGCGTCGAGGCCATCGGCAGAATGTAGCCGTTGGCACGCTGGAAGTGTCTGGACGGGTCGGGGTTGTCCGCCCGGTTGACCTCGCTGCTCCAGTGTTTCGCAAACGCCTGGAGCTCCTCCATCGAGTCGACGCCGAGGCAGAGGCCGTTGAAGTGGTCTCCGGTCTCGGTGATGTCGAGGATCCACTGCTTATGCTCGTTCATCGTCCGGAGCGTGAAGATGTCCACGAAGCCGGAGATCTCGATGAAGTTGCCAGGAGGACCGAGCGGCACGATGTTGACCGAAGTGTCGCCCAGCCACTCGCCCGTCCAGTACCCCAGTCCAGTCTCCCTGGCAAGCGTGTCCGCGGAGCGGAAGATGTGTGGCGACGCCAGGCTGATGTGATCGATGTGAAGTGGCATGCTACACCCCAGTCGCCGACGGCCGTCGGATCACCACTTCGCCGACGTCCGTGTTGATGCCGATTGCATAGAGCCCGAGCGACTTGCCATTGAACTTCATGTGGAGATCGTCTGGATTCTGGCCCAGCCACTCCTGCATCTGGGCCTTGGTGCCACCCATCTCCAGCCAGGCGATTCCCATCGGCTGGACCAGCCCCGGTGCGTTGACCACCGGCTGGCCGCTGGGGTGTGCGTAGAGACGGTCCTCCCAGCAGCACCATGTCGGCTTGCCTGCTTCCCACGGGTCAGCGACGCCGCGTCCGGCCGGCGCCTCCCAGAATTTCACAGGCGGGCCTTCGGGCGGCGTGCGGACGCTGAGCCGCGGACGGGAGTTGCCGCTGTGGCGCCGCGTGATCTCGTCGAGCTCGCCCATCGTGTTCACGCGCAGGCTGACGCCGCTGAAGATCGGCGAGTTCAGCGTCACGGCCCGTTTGTACCACCACGGCCGGGTGGTTTCATCTGCCGTCGCGAATGGATCCACGATGCTCTCGATGTCAATGTAGACGCCGCTGCCGAGCGGCACCGTCTTGTTGCCGACGGTGATCGTGCCGACGAAGCCCCCGTCGTAGTGGCCGATCTTGGTGGTCTTCATCAGATCGAGTGCCGTCGTGTACACATTCCCACAGCCCATGTGAATGTGATCCAGCGTCGCCGCCATGTTCCACTCCTTCTGAATGCCACGCGACTCGCGTCGCGGCCCGCGGTCCTACACGGTGTCCCAGTGGTGGTGTCGCTCGCGATCGAAGATCTCGCCGGTGACCGGGTCGTGGTCCGGCGCGAGCTCCGCGGGCTTCACCTCGGCGGCGGCAAAGGTGACCCTGCCAACGGCGATGCCGCCGGCGGTCACGCTCGCCGTGCTGCGCAGCAGCCAACGGCGGCTCACCTTCCGGCCAGTGACCGCGCTCTCGATCCCGTCCTTGTACATGCCGCTCTCCCTTCAGGCGCGACGCCGTCCTGGCGCGCTAGAACTCCGTCGCCGAGGGGCGGCGGACGACAATCTCACCGCCCTTCATCGTTTTGACGCCGACGGCGTAAAGACCCGGCGGCCGGCCATTGAACTTGAATGGGAAGGTGCCCACCGGCTCTTCCAGCCAGTCGTACATTTCCTTCTCGGTGCCGCCCACTTCGATCCAGGCGATGCCGTCAGGGCGTGTGATCTTCGGCGAGCTGGACGGGGGCTGGCCGCTCGGATGCATCGGGAAGTCCTCAAACCAATACCAGTTCGGCAAGCCCTTGGACCAGGTCGATTGGGTGCTGGGGGCCGAGAACGCCCGTAGAACGTAGCCGTTGGGGCGAACGCGTGTCACGGGCGCCTGTGCGATCGTGTAATGCTTCTTCTTCGCAATCGCCTGAAGGTCCTCCAGCGTGTCCACACGCAGCCCGAAGCCCGTGAAGCACTCGCCGACGGCCTGCACCTTCTCGTACCACCAGGGCCGGTTTTTCGGGTTCGCCACCGATTCGGCGTTCACGATGCCATTCAGCTCCAGGTACGTGTTGGAGCCCAGCGGGAAAATCCGGTTGGCGTGGTCCCCGTTCAGAAAGTGGCCCCCGTCGTAGAAGCTCAACGTGCTCTCGAGACGCAGGCGGTGCGCGCCGTAGAAGAGATTCGGTGAGCTGATAGAGAAATGATCGAGGTGCATCGTCATGAACGTTGCTCCTTCAGCGAGTCGATGTCATCACTGCGGCGACCCGGCAGAGGGCCGGTCATACCGAAGGCGGGGATACCAATCCGTGCCGCGACCCTCGGGCGTCAGGTCGAACAGATTCCACAAGGGCCAGATCGAATCGACGTGTCGACTGTCTTGCCCGCGCGCCGTGGGTGCGAAGAGCAGCTCCGAGTGATAAAAATGGTGAATCCGTGCTGCGCGCTTCACAAAGACGTTGAGGGATGGCTGCTGACTGCCCGCTTCGTTCTCTCCGTAGTAGTCACGGTTATACGTATTGCCGCCTGAGGAGAGCAGGCGCAGCCCGGTCCAGCCGCGCTCCCGCGCAACGGTCAGGATCCGTTCGATCGGGGATTTCGCCACCGCGACGAAATTGACTCGCTGATTGACGTGCGGACTCTGTCCAGCCAGCGCGTCGAGGATCGAGGTGCAGCTCACGCAGGGCGCCGCCATCTGCGGTCCGAACATGTAGCTATAGACAATCAGGGTGTCCTTACCGGGTGCGAAGAGAGCGGACAGGCGCACCTTCCGCGGCGATCCATTCGGACCCAGCTCGTCGAACTCGTAATCCTCGGGAATCGGTCCTCCGAGTGGAAGTCTGCGACGCTGTGACGCCACCGCTTCAATCCGGGCTCGCAGCGCGATTTCGTCTTTCAAAAGAGCATTGCGGGCGGTGCGGTACTTGGCGGATTCGCCGGGGAAGCGGAATTCACGAACGTGTGTCGTGCCGCGCGGCGACTTTCGAGCGCGCCCCTTCGGTTTCTTCTGTGCGGCCATGACCGTCGTCTCCTGAACGGAGTCACCGAAGCATACTTGATGACGCGCCGTCGTTCTAGTACGCCGGCCGCGCGTCGAAAGAGAGCCCGGCCCGCTCGATTCGCGCTACGACGTCACCGGTGACGGCCGCTTCGCCCGCCGCAATCGACGCCAGCAGGCCGTGTCGGGGTGACCACAACGTTCCGGTATGGGCCATATGTGGCCGAATCCAGACGGTATCCCGGTCGACGACGGGCACACGTCCCACCCAGCGACAGTCAGAGACGATCACGAGCGTTGCGCACATGACCTCGCGAGCGAACGCAAGCGGAACCGGATCGCTCACGCCGCCATCGGTCAATCGCCACTCGTCGCCCTGGCAGCGGACGGGCACCGCCGGAAACAGGTGCGGAATCGAGGCAGAGGCGCGAACGAGGTCCGACAGCGCCGGTCCGCGATTGAGCGCCGCGGTGAAGTAGCGGGGCCGGCGCTCGCGTGTGTCATGACAGACGATGCCCAGCTGGCGGACGCCATGATGGAGCCGCTCGAACGTGGCGGCTTCGAGCTGCCGCAGGCGATCGGGAATGACGCCGCAGAACGACGCGATGAAGGGATCGAAGCGATGGCGGCTGTGGACGGTCAGGCTGTACGCCAGAAGATGGCGGCCCCGAAAGATCTCAGCGTCATGGACCAATTCGTCGAGCGACAATCCGACCGCCGCGTAGTAGGCCGCGACAATCGCACCGGCGCTGACGCCGATGAGCGCGTCGATTGGAACACCGTGCCGAATGAGTGCGCGGAGCACACCGACATGGGCCGCGCCGCGCAGTCCACCGGCGCTCAGCACCACGGCGACTCGACAGCGTGCCGTCGAATAAATGGCCCGCGGTTCCACGGCGATCTCGTCGTTCAGCATCGTCGCTCCCGACGCCCGCGATCAGGTCTTCGGCTGTGCCGCCGACCCGCCGGCCGAGCGCATCGCACGCGCCACGCCTCGGACGATGTCCTCGATGATAATCGGCCGCGAGAGCGCGCGAAATCCCAACCGCTCGATTGCGGAGCGGGACACCGTTCCGGTTGCGGTCAACACCAGGACACGTTCGGGCTTCATCAGTACGCGCAAGTCGCGCAGCACCTCGTCGGGATTCGGCAGGCCTTTGAGGTCGACAAACGCCAGCTGCGGCTTCTGGCCCGGGCGCAGTTGCCGCCGCATCATCGGCCAGGTATCGGTCGCGACGACGTCGAAGCCCTCCTCGATGAGTTGTGCCCGAAGCAGCGCTCGTGGTTGCCACTCGACGGCGAGCAGTACCACGTCCGGTACCGGCCGCATGATCGGTGGAATCATACGAGGTCTGGTACTCGACTCCGAGCCCCATCAGAGCGTGACCGTTTCCGGGCGGGAGGCACTCGCGGGCAGGAGGGCAGATGAAACGCTGAAGGGGATCCTGACGGACGGCCGGCCGACCGTCGGGTACAGCCGGCCATCACCCACTAGTTAAACTACGAGCACGTCTGGGCGACCATCTTGACGGCGTCGACCTTCAATGTCGGCTCACTCGCTGCCGAGGCGGATGGCTGGGCAGTTCGCGAGGCGGGTTCGACACTCCCCGTGATCTCGACCTTGTGGCCGAGATGGGGAATGAGCTTCGAGTCTTCGGTATCGAGACGATATTCGCTGGCGGCTGGGGTCGTCCGCGACGTTGCCGGCTCGCTCGGGCTGATCATCGCGTGGGCGAGGACGAACTTCGCCGTCTCGGCGGCGCTGGCTGATCCGGTCGTTCCGGTCGGACTCTGCGGCGCACGCTGCACGCAACCGGTCACCGTTATTTTCCCGGCTGCGCTCTGCGATGTGGGGGAGGAGCTTGGCGGTACCTGGGCGAGAACCGCTACGACTGTTCCTAACGCGATCGCCGCGAGAGTCGCCGACCAGATTCTTGCTTTCATCGTGCCTCCTACGTTGTAACTTCGGGCGAAGATCGATGCAACCGAGAGACCGTTTTGAGCTCTTCAATGGATCGCCCCCAGCGCCACGCGTCGTTCGTTCAACGCGACGCGCGGTTCTGTGTCGCAACGCGCGTCGCACCGTGAAAGAATGGCTGCCCGAGGATGACACGCCGGCCGTTCACGAAGAGCTGAGCAGGTGACGAGCACATCATGATTCGCAGATTGTCCTCGGGAAAATATCGTCTCTATTCGCGAAAGCGGGATCCGAAAACAGGGCGACGTCGAAACCTTGGAACGTTCGACACACGAGCCGCAGCTGAACGGCATGAGCGAGCGGTTGAGTTCTTCAAACACCACTGAGGCGCGATCACCAACGTCGCAACGTGGCCTCTTGGCATCAGCTGCTGTGTCGGCGAGGATCTCTGCCGTGGCGTCGGACCGGCGAAACCAACGCTAGAATTTGAAGGGGGCGATCGAACCTGAGATGGCGGGTGAGCGGTGAGTGTCCGTGATCGATCTCGTCGAACCGACCACCGACACACAGCGGCGCTGCTACGCGAGAGCGAGGAGCGCTTCGTCCTCTTTGTCGAGAATGTCCGCGAGTACGCGATCTTCATGCTCGACCCGACCGGCATCGTGACGAGTTGGAATCCCGGCGTACGACGGATCCTCGGCTACGACGAGCCCGAGTTCCTCGGTCTCCCGTTCACGACGCTCTTTCCGTCCGGCGACGCCGACGCCGCAGGCGCGGAACTCACCCGGGCGCGGGATGAGGGTCAGGCGCACGACGAACGATGGCATCGACGCAAGGACGGCAGCCTGTTCTGGGCGAGCGGGGTTCTCACCGCATTGCGAGGCGAAGAGGGCGCGCTCCGCGGGTTCGCCACGGTGATGCGCGACAACACCGAGCGCAAACGGCACGAAGAGCATCTGGAAGCCGCCCTGAAGCGCGAACACGAATCGCGTGAGCTCGCCGAGCGCGCAAGTCGTGCGAAAGACGAGTTTCTCGCGCTGGTGTCCCATGAGTTGCGCACGCCCTTGAACGCGGTGCTGGGCTGGACGCGGATGCTGCGCCACGGCCACCTGGACGCCGGCAAAACCGCGAAGGCGCTTGAAACCGTTGAACGCAACGCCGAAGCCCAGACCCACCTCATCGAAGACCTCCTCGACATCTCGCGCATCATGACGGGCAAGCTGTCGCTCGACATGCGACCCGTCATGTTGCCGAGCGTGACCCGCGCGGCGCTCGATGCGCTCCAACCCGAGGCGGCGGCGAAGGGCATCTCGCTCGATGTCGAGATCGATGCCGGCGGTGGACCGGTCGCTGGAGACGCGGCGCGGCTCCAACAGGTGGTCTGGAATCTCGTGTCGAACGCGATTAAATTCACCAACGCCGGCGGGCGGGTCGCCGTTCGGTTGGAGCGCCTCGATCAAGAGGTGCGGCTGACGGTTGAAGACACAGGCGTCGGCATCGCGCAGGAATTCTTGCCCCACATCTTCGAGCGCTTCCGCCAGGCGGCGCCGTCCCGCAGCAGCCATGGCGGACTCGGGCTCGGTCTTGCGGTCTCACGGCAACTGATCGAGATGCACGGCGGGCGAGTTGTCGCGCGAAGCGAGGGGGCGGGCCGTGGCGCGACCTTTGTTGTCACGCTGCCCCTCGCAGAGGGTGCACACCGGGGGGCGCTCGAGCGGTTGCCCGTTCATGATCTCCAGGCGCAACTCGACGGCCCGCCGGAAATTCGAGGGCTGAACGTGCTGCTCGTCGACGATGACGAAGATTCGCGCGACCTGCAGCAATTTGTGCTCGAATACTGCGGCGTGTCGGTCACGTGCGCGGATTCGGTCGAGGCGGCCCTCGACGCGATCGACCGACAAGCACCCGATGTCGTTGTCAGCGATGTGCGGATGCCCGATCAGGATGGCTTTGCGCTGATTCGACAATTGCGCAGACGCGAGATCAGTCGCGGCGGTCGCATTCCGGCGGCAGCCGTCACGGCGCTGACGCGCGCCGAAGATCGCACGCGTTTGCTGGCCGCCGGGTTTCAAACGCACATTCCGAAACCGGTTGAGCCGGCGGAACTCGTCGCGGCGGTGGCGGCGCTGGCAAAACTTGTCGGCAAGGCGTGAGGGCCCGACCAGGCGTCACCCCGCTGCCCGACGCGAACGCTACCGGCTACGAACCCACCAGACCATCGCCCCGCCGACTTGGACACGACTCAGCCGCTGGTCGAACAGCCGGCTCCATCGGAAGGCAACGCGGCCTTCGAGCCCCAGCGCCCGCGTGACATGAATCGTGACGCCGCCGTCGAAACCGCCTTCGAGCCGCGTGTCGGTGGTCGTGCCGAGAAAGTCGATGCCCATCGTGCCAGCCTGGCCGTGTACCACGCCCAACAGTCCGTCGATGAACGGGCTGAACGGAGTTGCGGTGTTGACGGTGTATCGAGGTCCGGCTTCGACGCTGTAGAGCCAGGGCCGAGCGGTTCCGCGCGGCCGGATGACGATGCCGGTGTTGAACGCCGGGCCGTAAAGCCCCGACGCCTCGGCGACCACCCCAAGTCCGCCGGCGACTTGCACTACCACGCCGCCGCGCCAACCGTTCAGATCGCCGCTGAACAGATGGACGTTCTCAAATTCGGGATGGGCCCACTCATAGCCGCCGATAACCATCACGGACTGCCCGAAGGCGAGCGTCGGCGCCGACCAGA
>JBPYEE010000168.1:0-3859 GCA_051985095.1 Vicinamibacterales bacterium
ACCGCGACAGCGGATTTGTGCTCAAGGTCGAGAAAGTCGGCGCCAAGACGGTCATTCACAATTACGGCCACGGCGGCACCGGCATGTCGCTCGCGTGGGGGCTCGGCGTCGCCGTCGCCGATTTCGCGCGGGAGGCAGGCGAGCGCCGGGTCGCCGTCCTCGGGGCGGGGTCGCCCGGTCTGTGCGCCGCGCGGCAGCTGCAGCGGCGCGGCCACGAGGTGACCGTCTACGCAGCCTCGGTGCCACCGAACACGACTTCCAACATGTCGTTGGCGGGTTTCACGCCGACCACCGCGCTCATCGAGAACGACCGCCGGACGCCGAGTGGGATGCGCAGTTTCTGCGCGCGGCGGAAATTTCCTATCGCGAGCTGCAGCTGCTGGTCGGTCGGGATTACGGCGTCTACTGGATTGACACCTACAACGCCACCGATGACCCGACGAGGCAGGGGGGCGGTGGCGCTGAAGGGGCGGGCCGTGCCGCGACCGACGCGGATCTCCTGCCCGCGTCGCTGCGGCCCAACCGCTTTCGCGAGGTCTATGGTCCCGGCGAGCATCCGTTTCCGACGAAGTACGCCGTCAAGTCGATCGCGCTCGCCATCGAACCGAACAAATACATGGACGCGCTCGTCCGGGATTACCGGCTGTTCGGCGGGCAGCTGGTGATCCGGCGCTTCGAGACCCCGGCCGACCTGATGAGCGTGCCGGAATCGGTCCTCGTCAACTGTACCGGTCTGGGATCGGCGACGCTCTTCGGCGACACCGAACTCGTGCCGATCAAGGGTCAGCTCACGCTGATGCCACCGCAGCAGGAGGTGCACTACCGCGCCAACGGCCGGCTGGCAGGCGCGCCGGCGCCGGCGCAAATGAACCCGCGCAGCGACGGCATCGTCATCGGCAACCTGCAGGATCGCGGCAACGCCTCGCTGACGCCCGATCCCGATGTGATTCAGCGCAACGTGCAGGCGGCCATCGACTTCTTTTCACACGTATCGCACCGATCGGCGTAGCGGCGCCCGCGGGCGCGTCAGTACCCGAGCGAGTTCCGCTGAAAGAGCGGACCGGGTGGGCGCCCCTCGGCGACGCTTTTGATCCGGAACATCAACACGCCCCACGTGGTGTTGCAGCTGGTGAAATAGGGCGTCGCCTGCGCCCAGTTCGTGTGCTTGAAATCGAGCACCACCCCGGCACCCTGCGGCTCGAGCGTGAAGACGAGATCGGTCCCTTCCCACTCCTTGCCCGTTTCGCAGCGCCACGCGACGCGGTCCGCGCCGTGGTCCAGAGGCCGCAGCCGGTACACCGTGGTCCGGTTGAAGAACCCGAGGGTGACGGCGCCGTCGGGCTGCGGTTCCACGTCTTCGGCCCACCAGCTGCGCAACCCGTCCGCGGTCGACACGAGCGGACTGACCGTGCCCGCCGGCGCCGCGATGCTGATCAAATGATGGATGTCGGCCATCTTGTCCTTGCCCCTGGGCGTAGTAGCGGTCGGCAGACCGCTACGCCGACCAATCGACGGCTGAGACCTGTACGCGCAGCCCATCGGGATCGACGACGAAGAAGTTGTCGCTCGCCGTGCCGACGACGCGCTCAACGCCGGCCGCCCGCGTCGCCGCGCGCAGCCGGTCGGCGTCCCAGTGTTCGACGCCGACGCAAAAGTGATCGATCCGGCCCGGCGTGTCGCTCCGTTGCAGGATGATGAGCCCGCCCGAGGGCAAATCGAGCCCATGGTTGTCGGGACCCTGCACCACCCGCGACGCGGGCAGCCCGAGCAGCGTGCGATAGAACTTTTCGGATCGCGCCACATCGGCCACCTGCACGTTGACGTGGTGCAGCAGCCGTGCATTCATGGCGCTTCCGCCGGCGGGCTGCGGCGCCGTGGCGGCCGGCGCGGCGACGAGCGCCAGTGCCTGCAGGAGCTGGCGTCGGCTCAACGCGCCGGTGTCGTACGCGGTCACAAGGGAAGCGATCGTGTCGGTCATGGCTCTCACTCCCAGTGGTTGTGCGCGGCGCGGACGCTAATTCATGACGGCCTGGTAGACGAGGCTTCTCGACAGGCCGTGGATTGCGCGCGTGGTCTGAAGATTCTGATGGCCGACCATGCCGACAAAGGCGAGATCTTCGACAGGGTCGATCCAGAACCAGGTGCCGGCGATCCCGAACCAGGTGAAGGTGCCGTTTGAAACGGAATCGCCCGCCGCCGCCGCGTCCATCACGATCTGGAAGTCCATCCCCCAGCCGGTTCCGGGCGGCATCGTCTTGAGCGGATCGGGATTGACGTGGTTCGTGCGCATCATCTCGACCGTCCGCGGCGCGAGCAGGCGCACCCCGTTCAGCTGCCCTCCCTGCAGCAGCATTTCGCAGAACCGCGCGTAGTCCGGCGCCGTCGAGAACAACCCGCCGCCGCCGGAGGGTCCGAGGGGTGGAGCGGTCGGCTCGGGCCGGTTCGTGTCGACGGCGAGCGTTGCGCCGTCGCCGGTGTGGACCTCGGAGAACCGGGACAGCTTCTCTTTCGGCACATAAAACCCGGTGTCCTTCATGCCGAGCGGCTCGAAAATGCGCGCACGCGCGAACTCGGCGAACGGCTGCCCCGAGAATTTCTCGATGAGATAGCCCTGAACGTCGACGGCGATGCTGTAGGACCATCGCGTCCCGGGCTGGGCGAGGAGCGGCATCTTGGCGAGCCCGTCGATCATCGCCTGGAGCGGCGCCGCGGCATTCAGGACGTGGCCGTCGATGATCATCTTGTCGACCGGATTGTTCGCGTTCAGGACATAGCCGAGCCCGCCCGTGTGGGTCATCAGCTCGCGCATCGTCATCGATCGGCGGGCATCCTCGAGCTTGGGCGTCCCGTCTTCGTTCTTGCCGGTGTAGACCTTCAGCCGCCCGAACTCGGGGATGTAGCGCGACACCGGATCGTCGAGGCGCCACTTCCCCTCTTCATAGAGCATCATCATCGCGACGCCGGTGACCGGCTTGGTCATCGAGTAGATCCGGAAAATGGCGTCCTTCTGAAGCGCGTCGGGCAGGGTCACGTTCCGCACGCCGACCGCACTGAAGTCGACGATCTTTCCGTGTCGTTCGAGCAGGGTCACCAGCCCGGCGACGTGCCGCTCGTCGGCCAGTCGCTTCATCGCGACGTCGAGGCGTTTCAGCCGCTCCGCCGAGATGCCGACCGTTTCGGGAGAGGCCGGCGTCAGATCGCGGCCGCTTTTCTCGGGCGGCCGGACGTGCGGCATCGAACCCTCGTGCGGCGGCTGCGCAGAGGTGAGGACCAGCGGCGTCGCCGCCAGCACACCAGTCAGGGCGATTCCCAACGCACCGAAGCGGCGTGTCATAGAGCTCCTTTGAGGTTGGGTGAATTATAGGGGCAGGGGCAAGGGGCGGGTGCGGCCGGCGGGAGCCAGGGAAAGGGCGACGGTCGTGAAAACCGTCGCCCCTGCTGGTTACTCGCCCAAATCGCCGGGGCCGGTGCGCGGCACCATCGCCTCGTCCGGCTCGACGAAGTACTCGAGGTCGCGCTCGAGTTCGAGTTCGTCATCGGTCGGCTGCACCGGCGCCGGCGGCGGCGGCGGTTCATCCGGCGGGATGCGGACGTTGCGGTAGTACTCGAACCCGGTGCCGGCCGGGATGAGGCGACCCATCGTCACGTTCTCCTTGAGGCCCCGCAGATGGTCGACCTTGCCGGAAATCGACGCCTCGGTCAGCACGCGCGTCGTTTCCTGGAACGACGCCGCGGAGATGAACGAGTCGGTCGAGAGGGACGCCTTGGTGATGCCGAGCAGCAGCGGCCGGCCCTGCGCCGGGCGCCCGCCGTCGGCGATGACGCGTTCGTTCTCTTCGAGGAAGCGGAACTTGTCCAC
>JBPYEE010000169.1:0-6779 GCA_051985095.1 Vicinamibacterales bacterium
GCGCGGCTGGAGCCGCTCGGCTATCACACGTTGCTGATTCACGGTCGCATCGGTCCCGGCGAAGGCGACATGCAGTATCGCGTCGCCGGTGATCACCAATTCGACGTCGCGCAGGTCCCGACTCTTCGGCGCGAGGTCGCGCCACTGGCTGACATCGGCGCCACCGCCCGCGTCTTTCAGCTTTTCTGCCGGTTCCGGCCGGCGATTATTCATACGCACACCGCAAAGGCGGGCACGGTCGGGCGAACTGCCGCCTTGATGTACAACGCCACCGCCGGCCGCCGCATGCCGGCGCGCCTCATCCACACGTACCACGGCCACGTTCTCGAGGGGTACTTCTCGTCAGCAACGACGGCGACGTTTGCGGCCATCGAACGCATCCTGGGCCGCCGAACCGACGTTCTCGTCGCGGTCTCCGCTTCCGTCCGCCAACAGCTGCAGGACCGGCACCACATCGGTCCGCGGTTTCGGGTCGTTCCGCTAGGGTTCGATCTCGCGAAATTTGCAGCGATCGACACCGACGTGCGCGTTTCGGCGCGTCGAGAGTTGGGCGTCGCCGCCGACGCCCGCGTTGCCGTGCTCGCAGGCCGACTGACGGCGATCAAGCAGCCTCTCGTGTTCGTCGACGCGGCCGCGCGAATTGCGCGCGCAGATCCGCGTGCGCGGTTCCTCGTGGCAGGAGGCGGCGAGCTCGAACAAGACATGCGCGCGGCCGCCGTCGCCAGCGGGCTCGGCGACCGGATGCAGTTTCTCGGCTGGCGCCGCGACCTGGTGCCGGTCTACGCGGCGGCCGATGTGCTCGCACTCACGTCGCGGAACGAAGGAACGCCGGTCGCGTTGATCGAAAGCATGGCCGCGGGCATCGCGTCGGTGTGCTTCGCCGTGGGCGGCGTCCCCGATGTGATTACCGCTCCGGATCTTGGCTTGCTCATCGGGCGAGACGATGTCGAGGCATTCAGTGCGGCGATCACCGGGTTGTTCGCGGACGACCATCGGCGAACCGCGATCGGGTCTCGCGCGCGCGGATCGGCGCTCAGTCGTTTTGGAATCGATCGGCTCGTTCACGACGTGGACACGTTGTACCGCGAGCTCGTCGTATAGAATCCGTCGATGTTGACCTGTCCGACGGGCGGCGTGCGACAGACCCGACGCCGAGCCCATGGCCTGTTGATCGCCGCCGTCGCGCTCGCACATTCGGCGCTGTTCATCGCCTATCAGCGCCCCGACTGGAACACCCAGTGGGCCGATCAGAACGGCTATCTCATGCTCGGCCGCGCCATCGCCGAGACGGGACGATTCACGCGCTTCCCGACGACCGCGGTCTACGTACCCGAGGCGATTCGCACGCCGGTATATCCGGCGTTTGTCGCCCTCGTCGACCTCGCGTTCGGCGAGCACCACATGGCGATCGCCTGTGTCCAGGCCGTGTTGGTGGCCATGACTTGTCTCCTCGTGTACGCGATCGCACGCGAGATGACGTCCGAACGTCTTGCGCTCGCCGCCGGCCTCGTCACGGCTCTCTATCCTCCGCTGCCGTACTACGGCGCGCTCGTGCTGACGGAAGCGTTGACGACGCTGCTGGTGACGGCTGCCGTGGCCGTCTGGTTACGGGCGTTACGCACCCACGCGGCGAGCGCCTTTGTCACAAGCGGCCTGCTCTTCGCAGCGGCGGCGCTCACCCGTCCCTCGTTTCAGTTCCTGCCCGTCTTCATGGCCGGCGCGGCCGTGGCGGCCTGCACGGCGCCGCCGCGCCCGTGGCGCGGCGCTCTCGTGATGCTGCTCGCCTTCGCAGTGGCGGTTGCGCCGTGGATTGTCTATAACGCGATCTACTTTCAGGCACTGACGTTCTCGCCGGCGGGCGGGCCGGGTCGGCAGGTGTTTGAAGGCTTCTGGCAGGCGACGTTGCCGGGTCGGGTGGAGGCGAAGTTGACGGCGGCGGCCGACGAGATCGCTGATCGGACGGTGTTGGACGCCCGCGCTCGTGCCATCGCGGCACAATCGCAACTCCCGGCCGATCTGGCCGTCTGCTATGTCCACCAGCACGCCGACATTCAACGGATCTGGTTGGCGCCACGCGACCCGAACGAACGGATGCATTCACGAATCGCCGCCGACCGCGAATATCTGCGCGTGGGTCTCGAAAACATCCGGCAGGATCCGGGCCGGTACGCCTGGGGCCGCCTGACGCGCGGAGCCGTTCTCCTGTGGGCGTCCGAGATTCCGGTGCGCTACTCGGAGATCAGCCGGTTGTCGCCGCTCGTCATCCGACTCATCTGGCTGCCGCAGGTGTTCCTGCTGGTGCTTGCCGGGATCGGCGTGGTCATCCTTGCCCGGATGGGCGCCCGTGATGAAGCGTTCGGTCTCGCGGCGCTGATGGTATATGTGACCGCCGTCCACGTGCCGATCTATTCAGAAGCGCGATACTCACTGCCGGCCAAGCCGGCGGAGCTGCTCTTGGTGGTCGTCGCCGTTGCGGGCCTGGCGCGCAAGCTACCGCCCTCTCAGTCACAGGCGTGACCGCGGCGGAGCGTGACGGGAGGGATTGAGCGCGCGAGGGAGCAGGAGCCGCTGGGATTCAGTCCGGCTGTTCCCGCGTTCAGGTATTGAACAATGCGTCTCCAGGGTTGTCAAGCAGCAAATCGCGCGCTGGCCGCTTGGCGCGCCACGACGCTTGTGCCAGACTGGGCTCGCTGCCGTGGCTGGCCAGCGCTCCATGCACACATTGTCCGTAGGCAGCGGTCGATCGCTGGTCGCCATCCCGGCGTACAACGAGGCTGCGACAATTCGCTCGGTCGTCGATCGAGTGCGGGCACGCCTGCCGGACTGCGATGTCCTGGTCGTCAACGATGGGTCCGAAGACGACACCGACCAGGCGCTCGAAGGCAGCGGCGCTGTCATCGCCGACCATCTCTGCAACCTGGGATACGGGCGGGCGATCCAGACGGCGGTGCTCTATGCAACGCGCCGAGGATACCAACGCCTGATTACGCTCGACGCTGACGGTCAGCACGATCCCGGTCAGATTCAGCCGCTTCTCGCGGAATTCGACACCGGTCAATGGGACCTGCTGATCGGCTCGCGGTACGTCGCGCGCCGGAACTACGAGGGCGTGCCACTCGGACGCCGCCTCGGGATGCAGCTCTTCTCAACGGTCGTCGGCGTGGTCGGGAACCGCCGCATTTTCGACACGACGTCGGGGTTGAAGATAATCGGACGTCAGACCTTCGGTGCATTGACCAAATGGCACTTCATCGACTTCCATGCCGAAGCGCTCGTCTACCTGATGCGCCTCGGGTATCGCATCGGGGAGTTTCCGATCACCGTCGCTGAACGGCGTTATGGTCAGTCGATGTACTCGGCGCTCAGTCACGTCAAATATCCGCTCAAGACGCTGCTGATGGTGGTTCTCGGCGTGGTGCAGGCACGTTTGACACGAAAGCGAAGCTCATGACCCTTGCAGGATTGACGATAGCCGTCGCGATCGGGGTGTTGTTGCTGTTGTGGGTCGTGAACCTCATCCGCCACGACCGGCTCTATGTAGGTTACGGTGTCATTTTCGTGCTCGGGACGTCCGCGGTGATCGTGATCCTCCTGGTACCGCCCTTCCTCGAAAGCCTGACCCGGGTGAGTACCGAGCTCCTCGCCGTTCCGTCACTGAGCGCGCTGCCGCTCGCCATTTTCACATTTCTGATGGTGTACGTGTTCACGCAGATCACAGTGTTGTCGAATCGGGTGATGCGATTAACGCAGGAGCTCGCGATCCGGAATTCGCGCGAAACCACCGCGGTCGAATCGCCGGCGGTCGATCCGCACGCCTGATCGACGACGAACGCGCGCCGGGCATCATGGACGAAGCGGTCGATGTGGTGCACCGCGAGCGGCCCGCGGCCGACGTCTCCGGAAATCGCCTGAGACGGTCATCGTGGGGCGGCGGCGCTTTCGATTCGCTCGCCCTCATCGACGTCGTGCTGACGGTCGAGAGAAGGTGGACACCAGCCAGCGCAACCGCGCTGATCCGGGAGGACGCGCTGACGAGCGCAGAGTCCGTTATCGCATGATCGAACACGGTCGGTGTCAGTCACGCACCGGCGGAGGTCGTGAAAAGGCACGCCGCGACTCAAACGCTCGCCAACCGCGAACAGGAGTGCGTGGCGCCCTGGTCATTCAGACCGACGAGCGGTGAGAAGCCCTAATTGGTTGTCTCGAAAAGGGCGACCGGCCCGCCTCCGCCGCGTCTGGATACCACGACCCGCCCACACCGTGAGATGCCGCGGTCACCGGCTGGACACGCGACGGACCACTGCGGGATCGCGGAGTTGATACTATGGTCGACCGTGGAATCCGGCGCGACGGGCGAATGAAGTTCACGGTCATTGGACACGCGTGCTTGTTCATCGAGACCAGCGGTGAGCGCATCCTGGTCGATCCCTGGCTGGCGGGCTCCTGTTACTGGCGATCGTGGTGGCATTTTCCTCCCAACACCCCCCTGCGCCCCGAGTTCCTCCGCCCCGACTATGTCTACATCTCGCACCATCACTTCGATCACTTCCACTATCCTTCCCTCCGGCGTCTCCCGAAGACGGTGCGAGTGCTGATTCCGAGATTCGGCGTCGATGTCTCCCCGGGCGAGCTGGAACATCTCGGATTCCGGGATGTCACTGAGTTAGAGCATGGCGCGGTGCTCACGCTGCCGAGCGGCGCCCGTCTTGCGTCGTATCAGTACGGCCCGGACGACAGCGCCCTGATCGTCGAGGACCGCGGCGTCGTGCTGGCCGACATGAACGATTGCAAGATCAAGGGACCGGCGGTTACGCCGTTGTTACGGGCGTTCGGCGCTCCCACGTTCTTGTTCAAGAGCCATTCGTTCGCCCAGGCGTATCCCAACTGTTACGACATGGCGGATCCGGCCGACGCGCGGCTGATGATGCGTGAAGATTTTCTGGACACGTTTGTCGACACGGTCCGGGAGCTGAAACCGCGCTATGCCGTGCCGTTCGCGAGCATGGTCGCATTCCTGCATCCCGAAAGCCGCGCGTGCAACGACTATGCGGTCCGATCCCCTGAGGTCGCCGAGGCGGTAGCGGCATCCGACGTCGGGCGGGCTACGGAAACCGTCTTGATGGTGCCGGGAGATTCGTGGAGCACCGACGGAGGGTTTGAACTCCAACGCCACGACTACTTCGAGCACCAGGCGCAGTGGATCGAACGGCTCGCGACAGACGTCGAACCGAAGATCAGAGAGGAAGAGGCGGCCGAGTGTGGAGTGCCGTTGACCTTTGAGGCGTTCGACGCGCATTTTGGCGGGTTCCTGCGGTCGCTACCGCCCCTGATCCATCTCGTCCTGCGACGGCCGATGGTCTTCTATGTCTCGTCAGATGCGCTTCCCTACTGGATGCTCGACTTCAGAACCCGAACCGTGCGCCGTGCCGCGAAGCCGCCCGACGATCGCGCCGCGATCGTCAAGGTCGGGGAAGGGATCCTGGCCGACGCGATTGCGAAGAACGTGGTCGCGTTCGTGCACATCTCGATGCGAATCCGGATCGATCTCGCACCCGGCGGAGTGAAAACCGACTTCCTGTTCTGGGGATTGCTGTCGCTGCGCGAACTCGGCTACTTCCCGCTTCACAAGATGCTGACGCCGCGCGCGCTGCATGTGCTGTGGCGCCGAAGAGCGGAGGTCTGGGGGTTCGTCCGCTCGCTGCTGACGTGGCGGTCGTTCGATGAGAAGGTAATGGGCACGCTGATGAGCCGCCGCGCTACACGGTGAGGGCTCCCGTCGTAGCCCGCCCGGACAGGCGCACGATCTGCGGCGCCGAAAAGTGCCGCAACGCGTTGCGCGTGTCGACCACGGGCACGCCGCTGTCGATCAGCGCGTTCCAGTTGAAGAGCGAATGATCGGTGCAGATGACGATGCAGTCGGGGCGCCGCCGCAACGCATCCGCTTCGTCGACCGACGCCAACTGGTGCGTCCCTTCTTTCAGCGTTTCGACGTACGGGTCGGTGTAGGAAATCACCGCCCCCCGCCGGGTGAGCAGCTCGATGATGTCGAGCGCCGGCGACTCGCGTATGTCGCTGACATCGCGCTTGTAGGCCACTCCGTACAGATGCACGCGCGATCCGTTCACCGGCTTTCGTGATTCGTTGAGTGCGTCGACGACGCGGTCGACGACAAACTCGGGCATCGCCCGATTGACGTGACCGGCGAGCTCGATGAAGCGTGCTTCAAAGCCGCTCTGCCGCGCCTTCCACGACAGGTAATACGGATCGATCGGAATGCAGTGTCCGCCGAGGCCGGGCCCGGGATAGAAGGGCATGAACCCGAAGGGCTTCGTCTTTGCGGCCTCGATGACTTCCCAGACATCGATGTCCAGTTTGTGGCACATCTGCGTGATCTCGTTCACCAGACCGATGTTCACGGCGCGGAACGTATTCTCGAGCAGCTTGACCATCTCGGCAACGCGGGTCGAGCTGACCGGAATCACCTGCGACACGATTTGCGAGTAGAGCGTGGTCGCGGCCTGAGTACTCACTGGACCGTGTCCGCCGACGATTTTTGGAATATTGCGCGTCGTGTACGTCTGATTGCCGGGATCGACGCGTTCCGGCGAAAACGCCAGAAAAAAGTCGCGTTCCGCCTCCATGCCGCGCGCCTCGAGCATCGGCAGTGCGACTTCGTCGGTCGTTCCCGGATAGGTCGTCGATTCGAGAATCACGAGCTGCCCCGCATGCAGCGCTGCGGCAACACCTTCGAGCGCTTTGACGACATACGACAGGTCGGG
>JBPYEE010000170.1:0-3147 GCA_051985095.1 Vicinamibacterales bacterium
CCAAGATGGCCAGCCGCTCGATTCCCCCCCGCGGCGATCGCGCTGGTCAGCGCTCGCACGCGACCGGCACGTCGACTCGTCCTCGGTTCGTCCGCAAGCCACGTGAGCCGCGTCAGGCGGAACGGCATTTACGTGGCGGCGTCGCATCAACCCGCGCGAGCCAGATTCGGCGGCAGGGCGCCAGCCTGTTCCACTCATGGCAGACGTCTTGACGACTGTCCGTCACACCGGTACATTTCGGACGTTATCGGCTACTGGGCCGTAGGTGCCTCGTAACGGATTCGTCCGTTTTCGCACTCCGGGAGAGGAGAGACGTCGTGGCAGTCCGTACCTCAGCGCAACCGGCGCACGGCGCGCAGCAAACGGACGAACAGGTCCTCGAACAGTTTGGCTATAAACAGGAGCTGAAGCGCAGCCTCAGCGCCTTCGACCTGTTTGGCTTGTCATTTTCCACGACGTCCATGACAACCGGCGTCTTTCTCATGTTTGGACCGACACTGGGGATCGCGGGCACACTTGGGCTCTGGGCCCTCGTCCTGCTCGTTGGCTTCCCCACGCTCGCCGTGGTGTTCGCATACGCTTGTCTGTACCGGCGGGTACCGATCGCCGGCCAGGAATACCAGTGGGGCTTGCGAATCTTCGGTCGGGTCGTTGGAATGGGCTCCGGGTGGATCGGCTTTGTGTGGCCAATCGTTTCGGTGGTCGCGGTGAGCTACGTTCTTGCCGAGACGGTGCTCCCTGCCCTGTTCTCTTATAGCTCGTCGGCGTCGGAGACGCCCTGGATCGCGATTGGTGTCGTTTGCCTGCTCGCGGTGCTGCTCATGCTCTCAACTAAGGCAGCGGGCGGGGTCACGCGATACGGTGCCATCAGCGAGATGATTGTCATCGGCGGGTTGACTGTCCTCTTGCTCGTGGTCGGTGCGATTCGCGGGCATCTGACCGGAGGCAGCCTCGTGTTCACCCACAAGGGCATTCCGTCAGCGGGCTACTTCTCCCCCTTCGGTTGGAAGACGGTAGGGTCCTTTTGGCTCGCCCTGACGGTCGTGTTCTTCAGTGCAGGAACGACCGGATGGCAAAACGCTGGGGCCGCCGCTGAGGAAGGCCCGAACCCGACCCGGACCGTACCGCGGGCTATGTATGCCACGGTCATCATAGTCACCGTGCTGCAGACATTGTTTCTTATCGCGATGGTTCTCACGATTCGGCCGAGCGATCTCGCCAGACTGGCTACGTCACCTACTGCAGTGAGCGATGTTATTAGAGCCACCCTCGGCACAGCCGTGGAGAAGTTCTTTCTCGTTCTGGTCGCGTTCAACATACTTGCTTGTGCTATTGCTCTGTACGTGCAGGGTACGCGATACACGTTTGCGATGGCGCGTGACGGCAACTTCCCCGGTTGGAATGTTTTGCGTCTGGCGCATGTCCACAGGCGCTTCAGGACACCCGTGAACGCCACGTTGCTCGCAGGCGCACTTATAGTGGGATCGCTTGCATACTTTGGAACACGTACGAGTGCTCTGAACAACATGATCGGAGCTGGCAGCTTAGTGGCGGTGTTCGTGTACCTGGCCGGCGTCACCCTATACGCTGCGCGTGGACACAAGCTACCCCTGGTGGCGGGCGCAGTCGAGAAGACCTCCCGGCTTCAGCGACGGCTAGTGATTACGATTGCTTATATCTTCTTGCTGTTTATGGTGTGGACGTTTCACGAGTCGTCCTTCAAGGATGTCTGGCTGTATTTGGCGGCATTCTTCGGGATCGGGGTTATCTTCATCCTGAGTGTGGTGTTTACGACAAAGATACGACATGGTGAGGGTGCCCCGCCTCCGTCTGCGACCACGGTCGACTCCACGTCTCCGACCGAAGTTGTGGGCAGCGAGCGCGACGCGTGACACTGCGCCAGTGGCAGGTAGCGGCCGCAATCTGGCAGTGGACTTGTCAACACACCGGTGTGGCCGCCGAGTACCAGTCGCATACCGGCCGATCGAGGATGAGATGATGTCAGTGTCTGCCGCACCGATATGTTGTGACCCGCAACGTGGCGCCGCCCTCCGTGTAGGACGATGACGACTCGACGGGCCTGCGCGGTCCGATGAGGGTGGTGGATCTGGCAATTTCGATGCTCTGTGGAGGCCACGGACGGCCGATCTCGCAGACGAGAGCCCGGGCAATCCGCTGTACCTATCTCAAGCGCGCGAGCTGACGGCCCGACGATATGGACGTTGGTATCGGACTTCCGGGGATTCCGAATCACGACAGGCCAGAACTGTTCCTCGACTGGGCACGCGCGGCCGAGACACGTGGGTTCTCTTCGCTCGCTGTGATCGATCGTATTGTCTTTGATAACTACGATCCGCTCATCGGACTCGCGGCGGCGGCTGCCGCAACGGCGCGAATTCGACTCATAACCGCGATCCTCATCTCCCCTTACAGGACGAACACAGCGTTGCTCGCCAAGGAGATTGCATCCCTCGACCGCCTGTCGGGTGGGCGCCTGACCGTCGGGATCGGCATTGGCGCTCGAGATGACGATTACACGGCCAGTGGACTGGCCCCACGCGGCCGGGCCAAGCGGCTCGAGCACCAGATTGACGAGCTGCGGAGCATATGGCGAGGCGAGATCCGAGGGTACGCAGGACGGATTGGGCCGCCCCCTACAGGGGAAAACGGCCCGCCGCTGCTGGTTGCCGGGCACGTTCCCGCCGCGCTTGCCCGAGCCGGGCGCCTCGGTGACGGCTGGATCATGGGTGGGGGCGGGCCACACGAGTTCGAGCAGATGGTGGCGAACGTCGAGGCAGCGTGGACCGCGCACGGTAGACACGGACGTCCACAAAAGGTCGCCATTGCCTTTTTTTGCCTAGGCGACGATGCCGTAGCCGAGGTCGAGCGATACAGTCAACAGTACTATGACTTTCCTCCGGATCCAGGTGATCAAGCGTTGATCGATGCGGCCGGTGTAGAGACGCTGGCCCAGGCGATGGCGTTGGTCACTGCGACAACGGCGGACTCGCTCCGATCGCAGGTGAAGGAGTGGGAGGCTGCGAGATGCGACGAACTCATCCTCCTTCCCTGCTCGCCCGACCCGCACCAGGTGCATCTGTTGGCCGACGCGATTCTCTAAACCGCCGACCTTCTCGCCGCCACAGC
>JBPYEE010000171.1:0-10246 GCA_051985095.1 Vicinamibacterales bacterium
GATCCATTTTGACTTTCCGGCATGCGCCAAGAGCGGACGCACGGTCCTCGAGCTGAAGCACGCTCGCAAAGCGTATGGTCCGCTGACCGTCTTCAAGGACGTCGGTCTTCACGTCGAGCGCGGCGACCGGATCGCGCTCGTCGGGCCGAACGGCGTCGGCAAGTCAACACTGATGCGGATGCTCTCCGGCGAGGACGCGCCCGATGCCGGCGAGCGCCGCCTCGGGCACAACGTGGTCACGCAGTACTTCGCGCAGGACGAAGCGACGCGGATCGACCCGGATCCAACGGTCTACGAAACGCTCGCGTCGGGATCGCCGCTGCACATGGTGCCGCAGATCCGGAACATCCTCGGCGGCTTTCTGTTTTCGGGCGACGACGTGTACAAGCACGTGCGGGTGCTGTCGGGCGGCGAGCGCACGCGGCTGGCGGTCGCGCGCATGCTCCTGCGCCCGTCCAATACGCTCCTGCTCGACGAACCCACCAATCACCTCGACCTCGACTCAAAAGAAGTGCTCCTCGACGCGCTGGTCGACTTCGGCGGCACCCTGATTTTCGTCTCCCACGATCGCTACTTCGTCGAGCGGCTGGCGACCAAGATCATCGAAGTCGGCGACGGCAGGGCGGTCGTGTATCCGGGGACGTACCGCGAGTTTCTGTGGCACAAGGAACATGGCGCCGATCAGCCGGCACGCGCGGATCGTCCTGACGCCACGCCGAGCCGGAAATCGGCGACGAAACCGCGCGAAGCGTCCGCGAAGCCTCGCGAAGCGGCGCAGACGCGCCCGGGTCCGGCCAGGGACCTGGAGCGCGAAGAAAAGAAGCGTCACGACGCCGAGGCGCGCCGACGGCGGCGCGCCGCCGAACAGCGCCAGTCCGAGATTGACAAGCTCGAAGCCCGGATCGCGACCTGCGAAGCCACCATTCGCGAGCTCGAGCAGACCATGGCGGCGCCCGGCTTCTATGACAACCGTGAGCTGGCGCAGCCGGTGATCGTGCGGCACCAGTCGCTGATGTGGGAGGTGGGCACCCTGATGCACCAGTGGGAAGAGCTCCAGGCGGACCAGCCGGCGGAGGCGTGAGCGCGAGACGACCTCGGCCGCCTCGGACACCCCAGTCGGGCTGGGGCCGCGGCGCTGCACCGGCGGGCCTCAGCTGACGCAATCGTCATCCAATTACAATTCTGTTATACTCAGCCTTTATCCCCTGACTGTAAGCGATTGACTTCAGGGACTTTTCTGTGCTTCGGTGAGACTACTGCTCAGGCATAGCCTTTGCCCCTACGCCGCTGAGCTCCGAGCGCGGGATGCGTGAAATGCCCCAGCAGCAGAACGCGCGGCCCGGCCGGCGACGGGAGGTTTCCGAGCGCCGCAGGCGACCGCGGGCAGAGCCGACGGCGGACGACCGGTTTTTCCGGTACCTCGTCAGCAACATGCGCAACGGCGTCATCGCGTTCCGACGCAACGGCACGATCGCGCTGATGAACGACGAGGCGTACCGGATCTTCGGGCTGAAGAAAGCGCCCGACGATCTGGGGCGGCCCTACGCGGACGTGTTGCGAGAGCGCCCGGCGGTCTTGCGGGTGCTGTCAGGCGCGTTCGAGCTGAGCCACCTGCCGAATCGGGCCGAGCTGCGACTGAAGGAACTCGATCGCGTGGTCGGCTACACGCTGTCGCAGGTCAAGGACGACGAGGGGACGACGATCGGCGCCGTCATGTTCTTCAAGGACCTGACGCAGGTCGAACAGGTCGAGGAACGGGAACGGCTGCGGGATCGGCTGGCGTCACTCGGTGAAATGGCGGCCGGCATCGCCCACGAGCTGAAGAACCCGCTGGCGGGCATCGAAGTGATGGCCGGCCTGCTGCGGCGGCAAGTGGCGGCGACCGGCGACGCGCAGTCGCTGCTCGCCGACATCATCAGCGAGGCGAAGCTCGCCAACGCGATTGTCGTCGAGATGCTGGAGTTCGTGCGGCCGGTGCGGCTGCAGATGGAGCGGACCAACCTGGCCGACGTCCTGCACCAGGCGGTGACGCTGGCCGAGTCGAAGGTCCCCCGGCGCCAGGTCGACGTGAACGTCGAAATCGAAGCCGGACTGCCGGCGATCGAAGGCGACGATCACCAGCTGGCGCAGGTGTTTACGAATTTGCTGGCGAACGCGTTCGAAGCGCTCGACGGCCGGGGTCACATCACGATCAGCGCCGTCGGCGGCACGATCGATGAGGATCCGGCCCTGACGGGCTTACCGGCGCCGACGCCGACGGTGGTCATCGATGTCGTCGACGACGGGCCCGGGATCCCGGCGACGGCGACCGACAAGATTTTCGATCCGTTCTTTACAACGAAGCCCCAGGGGTCGGGACTCGGCCTGGCCATCGTCCGAAAGATCGTCGACGCGCACGACGGCCGGATCGACGTCAGCAGCACGCTCGGGCAGGGCACGCGGTTTCGCGTCACGATTCCGGTCAATAGCGCGTCGGGGTGGTTCAAGTAACGTCGGAGATGGGGGTAGGAGACAAGCCGATGGGTCGCATTCTGATTGCTGACGATCACGACGCACTGCGCCGCGGGCTGGTGCGCGGGTTGACCGCTGCCGGGCACGAGGTGGAGGAAGCATCAAATGGCAACCTCGCGATCGAGCGGCTGCACGACAGCTACTTCGACGTGGTCTTGAGCGATTTGAAGATGGGCGGCAGCGACGGGATGGACGTGTTGCGCACGACCCGCGCCCTGCACCCCACGACGGCCGTCATTCTGATGACCGCGTTCGGATCGGTCGGCACCGCCGTCGAGGCGATGAAGATCGGCGCGTTCGACTACGTGCAGAAGCCGTTCGAGATCGAGGAAATGGAGGTCAAGATCGACAAGGCGCTCGAAGTGAAGCGTCTGAAGAACGAGCTCGACTACCTCCGCGGGACCCAGCAGGACATCTACGACTTCGACCGGATCGTCGGCGCCAGCGCATCGCTCCAGAAAGTGCTCGACATCGTGAAAAAGGTGGCCAAGAGCAACACGACCGTGCTGGTGCGGGGCGAGACCGGCACCGGCAAGGAGCTGATCGCCGGCGCCATCCACCACAATTCGCTGCGCGCCTCGCGCAACTTCGTCAAGGTCAATTGCGCCGCGCTGCAGGAGAATCTGCTCGAATCGGAGCTGTTCGGCCACGAGAAGGGTGCCTTTACGGGCGCCGACAAACAGCGGATCGGCCGCTTCGAGCAGGCCGACGGCGGCACGCTGTTCCTCGACGAAATCGGCGACATGAGCCCGAGCACGCAGGCCAAGATCCTGCGCGTCCTGCAGGAGCACGAGTTCGAACGCCTCGGCGGGACCCGGACGCTGCGGGTCGACGTGCGGCTGATTGCCGCAACCAATCGCGACCTGCCGGCGATGGTGCAGTCGGCGCAGTTCCGCGAAGACCTGTACTACCGGCTGAACGTGGTCTCCATCGAGATGCCGCCGCTGCGCGAGCGCAAGGATGACATCGTGCCCCTGGCCAACTTCTTCATCCGGCGCTTCGCCGGTGAGTTGAAGAAGAAGATCGAGGGGCTGGAGACCGACGCGCAGAAGTTGCTCATGCGCTACAACTGGCCCGGCAACATCCGCGAGCTCGAAAACACCGTCGAGCGCGCCATGCTGCTGGCGGAAGGACGCGCGATTGCGTCAGGCGACTTGCGGCTCGGCGAGATTCCGACGGCCGGCGGGGGGCGGGATCACGCGGCCATCGTGAAGATCCCGCCCACCGGCATCCCGCTCGAGGACATCGAGCGGCACGCGCTCATCGAGGCGCTCAAGATGTCGAACTGGGTGCAAAAAGACGCCGCGGAGCTGCTCGCGATCAGCCCGCGCGTGATGAACTACAAGATCAAGACGCTCGGGATCGAGTTCCCCCGCGGGCGCCGCGCGGCACCCCTCGTGCCGACTGAAGTCGCCGCGGCCTCCTGAGACGAGACGACCCTCGTCGTCCCCTGCGCCGCCGCCGGTGGCGGCCGCGGGGGAGGCCGGTTCCGCGCGCGGGTGGGCTTTCCGGTACACCTCGAGCAGCTGCGCCGCGTTGACGTGGGTGTACCGCTGCGTGGTGCTCAGGCGCGCGTGACCGAGCAGCTCCTGAATCACGCGGAGATCGGCGCCGCGCTGCAGCAGGTGCGTCGCAAACGAGTGGCGCAGCGCGTGCGGGCTGATCCCGGCTCGGGCGCTCGTGGCCGCCACGTAGCGGCGGACGATGCGGTCGACGCTGCGCACGGTGAGGCGGCCGCCCCGGTGGTTGACGAAGAGCGGATCGCGCTGGCGGACGCCGGGCGCGGAGGCCGTCGGGCGGCGCTCGAGATAGCCGCGCAGCGCGCGCGCCGTGCTCGTATTGAACGGCACGAACCGCTGTTTCCGTCCTTTCCCGAGCACACGGACCATCTTGCGGGCGAGGTCGACGTCATCGAGAGCGAGACCCGCGAGCTCGCTCACGCGCAGGCCTGACGCGTAGAACAGCTCGAGGATCGCGCGGTCGCGCCGGCCGAGCGGGGTGTCGTCCGAGGCGGCGGCGATCAGGGTGTTCATCTCCGACTCGCTCAGGTGCGGCGGCATCCGGACCTCGCGCCTGGGGGTTGCGACGAGCGCGCCCGGATCGTCGTCGATGAGCGCCTCGCGTCGCAGATACCGCAGGAACGTCCGGGCGGCCGCAAGCTTGCGGGCGGCGGTCGCGCGCGCCTGCCCCGCCCTGTGCAGTTCCGCCAGAAAGCGTCGGAGGGCGGCACGATCGAGGTGTTCCGGCCGCAGGTCGCTGCGCTTGACGCCCAGTGACGCGGCGGTCACCGCCAGCCACTGCGCGAGATCGCTCTCGTAGGCGCGAACGGTGTGCGCCGACGCGTTGCGGTTAAGCGCCAGATGCTTGAGGAACGCGCGCAGATGCTCGGTCATTCATCCACGTCTGCAAGTCGGCCAGCGCGCGGTCCGCGAGCGCCAGCTTCTTTTCCAGCTTGCCGAGGGCGCGCGCCCCGCGCCCGCGCCCCGACGCGGGCCGGGCCGCACGCTCCTCGAGCGGCGGCATGATCCCGAAGGTGATATTCGACGGCTCGTAGTGGCGCGGATCGGCGTGCGAGACATAGTACGCCAGCGCGCCGATCGCCGTCGTGCGCGGCGCGGTGGTGAGCGGCTCGCCGCGCGCCATCGCCGCGGCGTTCAACCCGGCCAGCAGGCCCGAGGCCGCCGATTCCACGTACCCTTCGACGCCCGACATCTGGCCCGCGAAAAACAGCGTCGGCCGCCGCCGGACCTGCCATGTCGCGTCGAGCACGTCTGGCGCGTTCACGTACGTGTTGCGGTGCACCATCCCGAAGCGGACGAACTCGGCGTGCTCGAGGCCGGGAATCATCCGAAGCACCCGCCCCTGATCGCCCCATTTGATCTGCGTCTGAAAGCCGACGAGGCTGAAGTGATCGCCGGCCAGATTGTCCTGCCGCAGTTGCACGGCGGCGTACGGTTCCCGGCCGGTGCGCGGATCGATGAGGCCGACGGGTTTCATCGGCCCGAACCGCAGCGTGTCCCGGCCGCGGTGGGCCATCACCTCGATTGGCAGACACCCTTCGAAAAAGCGCGCGCGATCGAAATCATGGATGGTCGCCGACTCCGCCGCCAGGAGCGCCTCATAGAAGCGGTCGTACTCGTCGCGGGTGAACGGACAGTTCAGGTAATCGCCCGCGCCGTCGTCGTCGCGGCCGGCGCCGCGCAGATTCCGGCTCCATCGAGAGGCGCGGAACACTTTCGTCGGATCGATCGACTCGGCGAGCACGATCGGACTGATGGCGTCATAGAAATGCAGGTGATCGCCGCCGACGAGCGCGGCGATCTCAGCCGACAGCGCCTCGGCCGTCAGCGGGCCGGTGGCCACGATCGCCGGCTCGGTGGTCGACGAAGGGGGGACCGCCACTACTTCCTCACGGACGATCGTCACGTACGGGTGCGTCGCGAGCGCGCCGGTAATCGCCTCGGCGAACCGGTCGCGATCGACCGCAAGGGCGGCGCCGGCCGGCACGCGGCTCGCCTCGGCCGCCCGCATGACGAGGGATCCGAGGCGGCGCATTTCTTCCTTCAGGAGGCCGACCGCGTTATCGAGCTTGTCGCCGCGAAATGAATTGCTGCAGACAAGTTCCGCCAGCCGGTCGGTCTTGTGAACGGCGGTCGACCGCACGCCGCGCATCTCGTGGATCGTGACGGGCACGCCCTGCATGGCGATTTGCCAGGCAGCCTCCGACCCCGCCAGGCCGCCGCCAATGATCCGAACGCGCATCAGTGGATGGTCTTCCGCGATTTCCGGGGCTTGGGTTTCGCGGCGCGCTGGACCGCGACGCGCTTGGCGACGACGGGCTTGGCGGCGACCCGTGCCCGGCGGCCGGCGCCCTTGGGAGCCGACCGGCCGCGTCGTCGGTCGCGGGGAGCCGCGCCGCGCCGCGCCGCGATCAGGCCGCGCGCCTCATCGAGCGAGATCGTCGTCGGATCGACGCCGCGCGGAATCGAGGCGTTGGTTTCGCCATCGGTCACGTACGGCCCATATCGTCCGTCGAGGACCTGGAGAGGCCGGCCGCCGTCGGCGCCATCGATTTGACGGATCACGCGTTTGGCCAGCTGACGCCGCGCCGACCGCTTGGGCTGCGCGAAAAGCGCGAGCGCCCGCTCGAGATCGACCGTGAACACCTCGTCTTCAGCCGCGAGCGAGCGGTAGTCGTCGCCATGTTTCACATAGGGTCCGAAGCGGCCGAGGGCGGCCACCACCGGTTGACCGGATTCGGGATGGACGCCAACCTCGCGCGGCAGATCGAGCAACTTCAGCGCTTCGGCGAGCGTGACGGACGATTCCGTCATCCCGGCGGTGAGCGACGCGCGCTTCGGCTTCTCCTTCGACCCTTTCTCGGCGTGCTCGCCGAGCTGCACGTACGCCCCAAACCGGCCATGGATCGCGTAGACGTTCAGGCCGGTCTTCGGATCGACGCCGACGAGCCGCGGGCCTTGAGCCTTGGCGCGGATCAGCGTCATCGCTTTCTCGACCGTCAGGTCGGCTGGTGCCAGCGCCGGCGGCAACGACGCCGTTTTCCCGGGTCCCCCCTCGCCCTGCTGGAGAAACGGTCCGTACCGGCCGATGCGGACGCGGATCGCCTCGCGCGATTTCGGGTCGACGCCGACGTCGATCAGCGGATAGTCGGCCCGCTGCTCCGCCTGGCGGGCCGCGATCTCGAGGCCCCGATGATGCTTGTCGCCGCGATAGAACTCCTTGATGAAATCGAGCCACGGACGTTCGCCGCGCGAGATCTGATCGAGGTCCTCCTCCATTTCGGCCGTGAACTCCACGTCGATCAGGTCGCCGAAGTGCTCGCGCAGCAACCGCGTGACCGCAAACGCGGTGAAGCTCGGCACGAGCGCCTTGCTCTGGCGGAAGATGTAGCCGCGTCGCTCAATCGTCCCAATCGTTGCCGCGTAGGTCGACGGGCGCCCGACGCCGAGCCGCTCGAGCTCTTTGATGAGCGAGGCCTCGGTATACCGCGGCGGCGGCAGCGTCTCGTGCCGCTTCGGTTCGAGCGTGACGGCAAACAGACGCGCCTGCTGGTCGCGCTGGACGCGCTCGCCGACCGTCAGTTTCGGCAGCAGCGATTCCTGTTCCTCGAGCTCCGCGTCGGGATCGTCGCTGCCTTCGACGTACGCACGGCGGAATCCCGCGAACTCGATGGCCTTGCCCGACGCCGTGAACACCGCCGTCTCGCCGTCGGGGGCCGCGGCGGACAATTCGACCGTCGTCCGGAGCACGCGCGCGTCGACCATCTGCGACGCCATCGTCCGCTTCCAGATCAGGTCGTAGAGGCGCAGATCATCGCGTTCGAGCGTCGCCTCGAGCGACTGGGGCGTGGCGCGAAAATTCGCCGGCCGGATCGCTTCGTGCGCCTCCTGCGCGTTCTTCACCTTCGTCGCGTAGACGCGTGGGCCGGCGTAGAACTCGCTGCCGAACATCGACCGGATCGCGGTCGCCGATTCCCGCTGCGCGCGGTCGCTCAGCGTCGTCGAGTCGGTCCGATGATAAGAGATGAACCCTTCTTGAAACAGCCGCTGCGCCGCCTGCATCGTCCGCTCGGTCGAGAATCCGAGCTTGCGGCTCGCTTCCTGGGTGAGCGTCGAGGTCGTAAACGGGGCCGCGGGGCGCTCGACGCCGGGCTTCTCGTCTACGGCCGTCACCGTCCACGGAAGGTTGGCCCACAATGTCGTGGTCAGCGTGCGGGCGTCGGATTCGGTGATGACGCGCGCGCGTTCCCCCTTCAGCGCGCCCTTTGGATCGAAATCCTTGCCGGACGCCACGCGATCGGACCCGATGCGCGCCAGCGTTGCCGTGAACTCCCGCCCCTCGCCAGAGAGCTTCGCCTCGAGATCCCAGTAGACCGCGGCGCGGAACGCGAGCCGTTCTTCCTCGCGGTCGACGATGAGGCGCACGGCGACGCTCTGCACGCGCCCCGCGCTCAATCCCGTCTGTACCTTTTTCCAGAGCACCGGCGACAGGGTGTAGCCGTAGAGCCGATCCAGGATCCGACGGCTCTCCTGGGCGCGCACGAGATTCTCATTCACGTCCTGGGCGTCCTTGACCGCCTCCTGGATCGCGTCTTCGGTGATCTCGTGAAAGACGATCCGCTTGACCGGCACGCGCGGCTTCAAGACTTCCTTGAGGTGCCAGCTGATCGACTCGCCTTCGCGATCGGGGTCGGTTGCGAGATAAATCTGCGACGCGCCTTTCACGGCCGCCTTCAGCGCCTGCACGTGCTTGCGCTTGTCGCTGGGAATCACGTAGTACGGCTTGAAGTCCCCTTCGGTGTCGACGCCGATCCGGCCCCATTTCTTCTTGCGGATTTCGTCGGGGATCTCGTCAGCCGACTCCGGCAGATCGCGGACGTGCCCGTAACTGGCGCGCACTTCGTAACCCTGTTTCAAAATCCGCTCGATCGTGCGCGCTTTCGTCGGCGATTCCACGATCACCAATGTCTTCCGCATTCCTGTTCACCCTAACACGTTTCGGTCGAGCCGGATGAAACGGCCGCCGCCCACGCGTGCAATCACGCCCTGTACCTCGAGCTCCATCAGCCGCGGCAACAGTCGCGGCGGCGCGAGACCCGAGCGCGCCGCGAGTTCGTCCAGACTGCTCGCCTCGCCCGGATGCATGGCGTCCACCACCGGATCGCGAGGCGCCGATGCGCGACGCTCGGGCGATCCAGTCGACGGCCGCGCGCCGCCTGGCGGGGCCGACATGCCCAGCTCTTCCAGAATATCGACGGCAGACTCGACGATCTTTGCACCATCCCGGATGAGGGCGTGGGCGCCGCGGTTCCGACCACTGAGGACGTTGCCGGGCACGGCCAGGACATCGCGGCCTTGCTCGAGCGCAGACCGGGCCGTAATCAGCGCCCCGCTGTGCTCACCCGCCTCGATCACGACAACCGCACGCGACAGACCGCTGATGACGCGGCTTCTGAGCGGGAAGCACCACGGTAAGGGCGGCGTGCCGGGCAGCTGCTCGCTCAACACGAGGCCGCGTCGTTCGATCTGCCGCCCGAGTGGCTGGTGCTCGGGCGGATGGATGACATCGAGTCCGGACCCCAGCACGGCGATCGTGACGCCGTCGCGCGCGAGCGCGCCGCGATGCGCGGCCGCGTCGACGCCCCGCGCCAGACCGCTGACAATCGCCAGGCCCCGCGACGCCAGATCAGCGGCGAGTGTCGCGGCCACCGTCACGGCATATGGTGACGCCGCTCGCGAGCCGACGATCGCCACGGCGGGTCGGTTCAGCGCCTCGAGGCGGCCGCGGCTCCACAGGACCGGCGGCGGATCGACAATCGCCGTGAGCGCAACCGGATAGGCCGGATCGCTCCACGCGATCGGCGTCAGGCGAGACACCTGCGCACGCTCGAGGGCTGCGGCCGCGCGGACGCGCGTCGATGCCACCTCGGCAGGCTGTCCGCGCCAGTGTTCCTGTGCGATTTGTGCGAAGAGATCCGCCGGGCTGTCGCCTGCGCGCAGTCGATCGGCGATCGCCATCCAACGCCAGCTGGGTAACAGCGAGAGGGACACGAAGGCGAGAAGATCGGGGGCGGGTGAGGAGGCCATAAAGCACCGTGCGCAACGCTGGCGGGGCCTGACCTCTGGCGCGATTATAGCTGGCGTTTCGCCGCAACAGGACAGTTGGCGCATGTTTCGTAAATTCGTTGTCGGGCCGTTGTGCAAAAAGGCGCCCA
>JBPYEE010000172.1:0-7234 GCA_051985095.1 Vicinamibacterales bacterium
GAGACCGCGGCGTTCGAGATCGGGTACTTTTTTGCCGGCGTGGAGCTGGTTTGAGTGGGCCTGTGCCAGCTGAGCCGTGACGCGTATGGGCAAGACGCTCGTCCTGATCGGGCTCGTGATCGCGGCGCTCGGCGTCGTGATCATGCTCGGGGTCCCGCTCTTCCGGCTGCCCGGTGATATTTACGTCAAACGCGATAACTTTTCCTTCTATTTCCCAATCACGACCTCGATCGTGTTGAGCATCATCCTCACGCTGCTGCTCGCCCTGTTTCGACGATGAGCATCCGGCCGGACAGTTGGATCAGAAAAATGGCCCGCGAGCACCAGATGATCGAGCCGTTCGTCGACGATCAGGTGCGCGCCGGCGTCATTTCATACGGCGTCTCCTCGTACGGGTACGACGTGCGGGTGGGCAACGAGTTCAAGGTCTTCACGAACGTGTTCAATACGGTCGTCGATCCGAAGAATTTCGATCCGCGGTCGTTCGTCGACATCCAGGCGGATGTCTGCATCATTCCGCCGAATTCGTTTGCGCTTGCGAGCACGCTCGAGTATTTCCGGATCCCGCGCGACATCCTGACCATCTGCCTCGGCAAATCGACCTACGCCCGCTGCGGCATCATCGTCAACGTCACGCCGTTCGAGCCGGAATGGGAAGGACACGTCACGATCGAGATCTCGAATACCACCCCGCTGCCGGCCAAGATCTACGCGCACGAAGGGATCGCGCAGGTCTTGTTCTTCCAGACCGATGACGTCTGCGCCGTGTCGTACAAGGACAAGAAAGGCAAGTACCAGGCGCAGCAGGGCGTCACGTTGCCACGCCTGTGAGCGCCCGGCTCCCGGTGACGACGTGCGGAGGTGCCACATGCGCTCGATCTTGATCGTGATGAGCACGGCGGCCGTCTCGATCGCCGCGCAGCCTCAGTACCCCACGCTGCCGAGCGAGACACCGAAGACATTCACGGCGGTCAGCGACCGCTTCGACTACGTCCGCCGCGAGCAGATGATTTCGATGCGCGACGGGGTGAAACTCCACACGGTGATCATCGTTCCGAAGGGTGCGCGCAACGCGCCGATCCTCTTCACGCGGACGCCGTATGACGCCGACGCCCTGACGACGCACGCGGCCAGCGCGCATCTCGGACCGATCCTGCAGGGGTACGACAACGCCGTCGACGTGATCGTGGAGGGGGGCTACATCCGGGTGGTCCAGGACATCCGCGGGAAATACAAGTCCGAAGGCGATTACGTGATGAACCGGCCCGTCCGCGGGCCGCTCAACCCGACGCCGGTCGACGAGGCGACCGATACGTACGACACGATCGACTGGCTGGTGAAACACGTTCCCGAATCCAACGGGCGGGTCGGCATTCTCGGCATCTCCTACGACGGGTTTCTGCCGCTGATGGCGCTCATCAATCCGCACCCCGCGCTGAAGGTCGCGGTGCCCATGAACCCGATGGTCGACGGGTGGATGGGGGACGACTGGTTCCACAACGGCGCGTTCCGGCAGCAGAACATGCCGTACATCTACGAGCAGGAGGCCACGCGCACCAACGAGGCGAAATGGTGGACCAGCCATTTCGATGATTACGACATGTTCATGGACGCGGTCTCGGCCGGCGAGCTGGGGCGGCGGCGCGGTCTCGACCAGGTCGGCTTCTGGCAAAAACTGCTCGAGCACCCGGCGTATGACAGCTGGTGGCATCAACAGGCGGTCGACCAGGTCCTGGCGGCCCAGCCGCTCGGTGTCCCGGTGATGCTGGTACACAGTCTGTGGGACCAAGAGGACATCTACGGAGCGCCGGCCGTCTACAAGGCGATCAAACCCAAAGACACCGCCGACGACCACGTGTACCTCGTGCTCGGGCCCTGGCACCATGGTCAGGAAATCGAGGAAGCGAGCTCGCTCGGGCCGATCCGCTTCGGCAGCGCGACGGGGACCTACTTCCAGCAGCACATCCTGCGCCCGTTTCTCGATCAGTACTTGAAGGAGGGCGCGCCGAAGGCCGACATCGCGCCCGTCATGGCCTTCGAAACCGGGACGAACCTCTGGCGGCGCCTTCCCGCGTGGCCCGCCGGATGCGAGCGCGGCTGCCCCCCGACGCCGACACCGTTGTACCTGCACGCCGGATCGAAGGTCGGCTTCGATCCGCCGACGAGTGGCGACGCCCCGTTCGATGAATATGTGTCCGATCCGGCCAGGCCGGTGCCGTTCCGGTCGCGCCCGATCCAGCCGATCGGCTACACGCCGCCGTTGACCTGGGCGCAGTGGCTCGTCGATGACCAGCGCGAAGCGTCAGGGCGGCCCGACGTCCTCACGTTTGTCTCCGACGTTCTGACCAGCCCGACGAAAATCGCCGGGCAACCCCTCGTCAACCTGGTCGCCTCGACGAGCGGGACTGATGCCGACTGGGTGGTGAAGGTCATCGACGTGTATCCCGACGAGGTCGCGGCTCAGCCGGAGATGGGCGGCTACCAGCTGATGATCGCGGCCGACATCTTCCGCGGCCGCTATCGGGAGGGATTCGAGACGGCGAAACCGCTCGAGCCGAATGTCCCGTTGCTGTTCAAGTTCGCGCTGCCGAACGCCAACCACGTGTTTCTCGCGGGACATCGCATCATGGTGCAGGTCCAGTCGAGCTGGTTTCCGCTCTACGATCGCAATCCACAGACGTTCGTGCGGAACATCTTCTTCGCGCGCGCCGAGGACTTCAAGAAGGCGACCGAGCGCGTGTACCACGCGCCGGGCGAGGCGAGTTTCGTACAACTGCCGCTCGTCCGGTAAGCTGGACGCACGGCGGCGCGTCCGGCAACCGCGTCAGTCGATTATGATCCAGTAAGGATTATTAATTTGACTACTAGGCGAGCCGGGGTGTCTAATCGCGCCATTCCGATGCCAGCGGGCGTAGTCCCAGTTGTCGTCAGCCGCGAGCGGGGTCCTGACCGAAATCAGGGATGATGTATCCGTAGACACTGTGTCTCCAGGGCCATCATCCACCGATGATGGCCTTTTTGGTGTACAGCGCCGTTAGAGAGCCGACCGTATGAAGATCGCATATCAGGGAGAGCCGGGAGCCTTCAGCGAAGCAGCGGCGCGCCGCGTCGATCCCGAGGCGCAGCTGCTGCCGTGCCATAGTTTCGAGGCCGTGTTTGCCGCGACCGACGCGGGTCCGGCGACCCACGGCATCCTGCCGATCGAGAACTCGATCGGCGGGAGCATTCACCGCAACTACGACCTGCTTTTGCAGCACGAGCTGCCGATTGTGGCCGAAGTCGAGCTGCCAGTCGTCCACCACCTGCTCGCGCTGCCCGGCGCGACGCTCGACGCGCTCAAGCGCGTGTACTCGCACCCCCAGGGGCTCGCGCAGTGCGAACGCTTCCTCCGCACGCTCTCGGGCGTCGAGATCATCGCGACGTACGACACGGCCGGCAGCGCGAAGATGGTGGCCGATTCGGGTCAGACCGACGCCGCCGCCATCGCCTCGGCGCGCGCCGGTGAAGTCTTCGGCCTGACGCCGCTCGCCTCGTCGGTGCAGGATTACGACGACAACATCACCCGTTTTCTCGTGGTGTCGCGCCGGCCGCTCAAACACGCGGTCCCGGACAAGACGACGATCGTGTTTTCGGTGCCCAACGAACCGGGGTCGCTCTTCAAGGCGCTGAGCGTGTTCGCGCTGCGCGGCGTCGACCTGACGAAGCTCGAATCGCGGCCGATTCCGGGCCGGCCCTGGGAGTATCTCTTTTATGCGGACCTCGCGGCGGCGCGCGACGAGCTCAAGTGTGCGCGCGCGCTCGCGCATCTCGCGGAGTTCGCGCCCACGCTCCGGACGCTCGGGTCGTACGCCAGCTGGAAGACGCACGAAGGGTGGCTGCCTGATCCGTTCGAGGTTGTTTCGTGAGCACAGACGCACCTGACCAGGACCCCGGCCGCGCGGAACGTGCGCCGTGGGACGGCAGTCCGCTGACGACCGGGCCCCATCGCGCGCCCGCACGCGCGATGCTGAAGGCGGTCGGGTTCTCCGACGCCGATCTCAAGCGGCCGCTCATCGGTGTCGCCAATACCTGGATCGAAATCGGCCCCTGCAACTTCCATCTGCGCGATCTGGCGGCCGACGTGAAGCGAGGGATTCGCGACGCCGGCGGCACGCCGCTGGAATTCAACACGGTCTCGATCTCCGACGGCATCACGATGGGCACCGAAGGGATGCGCGCGTCGCTCGTCAGCCGGGAGGTCATCACCGACTCGATCGAACTCGTGGCGCGCGGCAACGGCTTCGATGGGCTCGTGATCCTGGTCGGCTGTGACAAGACGATTCCGGCCGCCGCGATGGCCCTCGCGCGGCTCAACATCCCCGGCATCGTGCTCTACGGGGGATCGATCGCGCCCGGCACCTGGCACGGCCACGAAGTCACCATTCAGGACGTGTTCGAGGCCGTCGGCGCGCACGCCGCGGGCCGCCTCTCCGACGCCGAGTTGAGCCAGCTCGAGGACCACGCCTGTCCCGGCGCCGGCGCCTGTGGCGGCCAGTTCACCGCGAACACGATGGCGATCGCGATTGAATTCCTCGGCATTGCGGCGCTCGGGAGCGGCAGCGTCCCGGCTACCGATCCAGCCAAGGCGGAGGTCGCGCGCGAGACGGGACGCCGCGCCATGGACCTGGTTCGCAGGAACCTGCGGCCGCGCGACATCATCACGCCTTCGGCGCTGGGTCAGGCGATTGCAGCGGTGGCGACGACCGGGGGATCGACCAATGCGGTGTTGCATCTCACCGCGATCGCGCACGAAGCGGGGCTCGACCTGACGCTGACCGACTTCGATCGCATCAGCGCGCAAACGCCGCTATTGGCTGACCTGAAGCCCTCGGGGCGTTTCGTCGCGACGGATTTGCATGCGGCCGGCGGCAGCCGCCTCGTGGCGCAGCGTCTGGTGGAGGTCGGCGCGGTGAACGGATCGTCGCCAACCGTCACCGGCCGGACGTTGACCGAAGAGGCGCGGGAGGCGATCGAAACCCCGGGGCAGCAGGTGGTCCGCCCGGCGACCCAGCCGCTCAAGCCGACCGGCGGGCTCGTGATCCTGCACGGCAGCCTCGCCCCCGATGGGGCCGTGATGAAGATTTCGGGTGCCGATCGCGCCCGGCACCGGGGGCCGGCCCGCGTGTTCGACAGCGAGGAAGCGGCCTTCGACGCGGTCCAGCACCAGCAGATCAAGCCCGGCGATGTCGTCGTGATCCGATACGAAGGGCCAAGCGGCGGACCGGGCATGCGCGAAATGCTGGCCGTCACCGGCGCGCTCGTCGGGGCCGGGCTCGGCGAATCGGTGGCGCTCATCACCGACGGCCGCTTCTCCGGCGCCACGCGCGGCTTCTGCATCGGTCACGTGGCGCCCGAAGCGGCGCGCGGCGGACCGATCGCGGCGCTGCGCGATGGCGACCTCATTGCGATCGATGCCGTCACCCGCACGCTGGAGGTCGAAATCGCCGATAAGGAGATCAGCGATCGGCTGGTCGCCTGGCGGCCGCCGCCGCCGCGGTACGCACGGGGGGTCATGGCCAAATACGCGCGGACCGTCTCCTCGGCCTCGACGGGAGCCGTAACAGGATGAAGCTGACAGGCGCGCAGGTTCTGTGGGAAGCGCTGATGCGCGAGGGCGTCACCGATGTGTTCGGGTACCCGGGCGGGGCGATCCTGCCCGCCTACGACGCGATGCTCGCGTATCCGATCCGCCACATCCTGGTCCGCCACGAACAGGGCGCGACGCACATGGCCGACGGCTACGCGCGCGCGAGCGGGCGGGTCGGTGTGGCCGTGGCCACCTCCGGTCCCGGCGCGACGAACATGGTCACCGGCATCGCGACCGCGATGATGGACAGCTCGCCGATCGTCTGCATCACCGGTCAGGTGGGCAGCAAGCTGATCGGATCCGACGCCTTCCAGGAAACCGACATCACCGGCATCACGCTACCGATTACGAAGCACAACTATTTGGTGACGAGCGCCGACGAAGTCGCGCCGGCGGTCCTGGAAGCCTTCGCGGTGGCGCGCCACGGCCGCCCCGGCCCGGTGCTGGTGGACATTACCAAGGATGCGCAGCAGGGGCTCTGCGAGCACCTCGACTGGGACGCCGCGCGGCCGGATCTCAGCGAAGCGCTCGACGACGCCCTGCCGGGCGACGGCACGGCGGCCGACGCCATCGAGTTGATCAACGCCGCGGAGCGCCCCCTAATCCTGGCGGGCCACGGGGTGATGCTGTCGGGGGCCGAGCAGGAGATCGTGGCGTTCGCCGAACGCGGCCACATTCCAATCGCCGTCACGCTGCTCGGCATTGGCGGCGTGGCGGCGTCGCACCCCTTGAACCTCGGGATGATGGGGATGCACGGCGAGTCCTGGGTCAACCACGCGATTCAAGAGGCGGATCTCCTGATCTCGCTCGGCATGCGGTTCGACGACCGCGTCACGGGCAACCTGAAGACCTACGCGCCGAGCGCGCGGAAGATCCACGTCGACATCGACCGCGCGGAGCTGAACAAGAACGTGCGGGTCGATGTCGCCATCGCGAAGGACCTCAGGGCGGCGGTGCAGGAGTGGCTCCCACACGTGACGCCGCGCGATCGCGCCGCATGGCTGGCGCGCATCAACGCGCTCAAAGGTGATTCCGCGGTCCGCGACATCCAGAATCTGCCTGACGACGGCCACTTGTACGCCGCGCACGTGATCAACGATCTCTGGCGCCTCACCAACGGCGACGCCGTCGTCGTCAGCGATGTCGGGCAGCACCAGATGTGGGAGGCGCAGTACTACAAGCACAATCGGTCGCGGTCGCTCATCACCTCGGGCGGCCTGGGCACGATGGGGTTCGCGCTGCCGGCGGCGATTGGAGCCAAGATCGCGCGGCCGGAGGCCGAGGTGTGGGTCGTCGTCGGGGACGGCGGGTTCCAGATGACGATGAGCGAACTCGCCACCATCGTCCAAGAGAAAGTCAATTTGAAGATCGCCATCATCAACAACGGCTACCTGGGCATGGTTCGTCAGTGGCAAGAGTTTTTCTACGACAAGCGCTACGTAGCCACGCCCTTGGTGGCGCCCGATTTTGTGGCGCTGGCCAATGCGTTTGGCATCCGCGCCGAGCGCATCACCGCTCGCGCCGACGTGGCTACCGGAATTCGCGCCGCAAGGGAGGCTGCGGAAACCGTTCTGCTCGACTTTCGCGTCGAGCAGGAAGATTCCGTGT
>JBPYEE010000173.1:0-3253 GCA_051985095.1 Vicinamibacterales bacterium
GATCACGCCACCGGCACGTACATCGCGTTCTTTGACAGCGATGATTTGTGGCTGCCCCACCATCTCGCGACCTGCGTCGCCGCGCTCGAATCAGCCGGCGACGTCGACTGGGTGTATGCCGCCTGCCGCTGCGTTGACGCTCGCGGGACAACCGTCCAGCCGACGACATTCGACGTCAATGGCGCGCCGCGTCCGTTTCGCGCACTCACCGTGCGACCCGTCGGCGCACTCCGGGTCATCGCCGATTCGGACGTGGTCGCGTGTCAGCTGACGCACGGACTGTACGCCGGCCTCCAAAATTCAGTGATCCGCCGCCACGTCTTCGATGGTCATCGGTTCGACGAGTCGTCCAGGGTGGTCGACGACGTGATGTTCCTGGTGCGCGCCCTGGTACGCGGCGTCGGGATCGGCTACCTCGAGGACGTCCACGTGATTTACCGAATCCATGACGACAATTCGTCTGGATCGTCGACCGCTACCAATCGGGAGAGCCTCGCCCGCATCCGGTCCGAGAGCATCGCCGGCCTTGAACGTCTCGACCGTGAACTCCCCTTCACCGCCCGACAGCGTGGCGCGCTGCGCCGCACGCTGGGCCGCCACTACTTCTGGGACCTCGGGTACGTCTGTTACTGGCAGTCCGGCGATCGCCCGCGGGCATTTGCGGCCTTTCGACGCGGGTTGCGGCTCAATCCGACCGACGCGGCGATGTGGAAAACGTATGCGGTTTCGATCGTCCGATCGCTGCTCAGGCCCTGACGATGACACCAGATTCATCGGATCGCGCGAACACCCTCGTGTTGATCGTCGCCCTGCTGCTGGGGCTCGCCGTGCGGGTGGCGATCCTGTCGCAGACCACGCATCTGGGCACACCGATCATGGACGAGCAGCAATACTCGCAGATCGCGCGCAACCTCGTCGCCGGGAACGGGTTTGCGTGGGGCCCAGGTGCCCCGACCTCGATCCGGCCGCCGCTCTACCCGGCCATGCTGGCGGCCACGTGGCAGGCACTCGGCGCGGACAACCTCCAGGCGATCCGGGTCGTGCAGATCGTTCTGTCGCTGGCCACTGCGGCGCTCGTTTATCTGATCGGGCTGAGAGCATTTGGTGCGGCAACGGCGACGTGGGCCGCCGCGGCCGTATGGCTCTATCCATCATTCATCTACTACGACTTCCTCATCCTGACCGAGACGCTGTTCACCTTCTGGCTCGTGGCCTTCGTGCTCGCCACTGTTCGCTTGGTTCAGGCGCCTCGCGCACTGTTCGCGGTCTGCTGCGGCGCTTCCCTCGGGCTCGCGGCGTTGACGCGAAGTGTCCTGTGGCCGCTGCCGCTCCTCCTCTGTCCGGCGCTGATGTTCCTGATGCGGGTGCCGGCCGCGCGCCGCCTCGCGCTCTCGTCCCTCGTCCTCATCGCCTATCTCGTCGTCGTCGGCCCCTGGGCCGTCAGAAACTCGCGTCTCCAGCACGTCACGACCATCGTGGACACGATGAGCGGCATGAACCTGCGGATGGGGAACTACGAGTACACCCCCGACGATCGGATGTGGGACGCGGTCGCGCTGGGCGGCGAAAAGAGCTGGGTCTACGGGATCGGGAACGACCTTCACGGCGAGTCGATCACCGAAGGCCAGAAGGACAAGTGGGCGCAGCGGAAGGCGATCGAATACATGCGAGCGCATCCGGGCGTAACCATGCGCCGATCGCTCATCAAGTTTGCCGATTTCTGGGGCCTCGAACGTGAGTTCGTGGCCGCTGTGCAGAAAGGGATGTACGCGCCGCCGACCTGGTTCGCCGTGGCGGCCTCGGCAGCGATCGTACTGGGCTATGCGGCGATCGTGCTCGGCGGCGCGGCGGGCATCTGGCTCGCCCGGCCAGTCGACTGGCGCGTTCACGCCGTGCTGCTCGTGCCCGTCCTGCTCATCATGGGGGCGCACACAATCGTGTTCGGCCACAGCCGCTACCATCTGCCGCTCATGCCGATCTTCGCGCTGTATGGCGCCTCGCTGTGGGTCGAGCGGGGCCGAGCCCTCCGTCTGTCCGAGCCGCGGGTACTGATTACGGCAACAGCCAGCGCCGCAGTCCTCCTTGCCGTCTGGGTGCGTCAGGTCGTCCTGACCGACCTGGATCGGATACTCTCTCTCATCAGACATGCCGGCTGAGGCCGACCCGCCGCCCGCCAAACCCTTGTGCCGACGAATCTTGTAACCGGTACAGGTATGCAACTTGAATCGACGGTTGCCCAACGGCCAAATCGACGCGTGAACGACAGCGACGGCCGCTGATCTCCGCGTCCTGACGGTCATTTGTCTGCCTCTCGGCGGACTTATTGAGACGGACGGCTTTCAGATGCTTGGTGCCCTGACCTTCGAGAGTGCGGGCGGACCGCTCGCCGCGGCCGCGGGTGGCGTCGTGTCCGCGGCGCCGGGGACCGTCCGCAACCCCCTCGACAGGTCCCGACGGATACAGGCGGTGCTCTTCGACGTCGACGGGACGCTGTACCGGCAGCGGCGCTTGCGCCTGCTCATGGCCGTGGAACTCGCCTTGCTCGCGGTCCGACATCCGCGTCGGGCACCAACGATCTGGCGAGTGTTGGCGACGTTTCGCCGCGCACAGGAGCGCGTCCGCCGGACTGGAGGCGGGGCGTCGCAGCAGCTCCAGTGGACGGCGGACCACGCGGGCGCGTCTCTGGCCGAGGTGACGGCCATCGTCGACGAATGGATGCTGTCGCGGCCACTCAGGTACCTGGTTTCGTGCCGCGCGACCGGATTGATCGATCTGCTGTCCTTCCTCGATTCGCGGGCTGTGCGCGTGGGCGTCCTCTCCGACTACCCGGTCGCCGGCAAGCTGGAGGCGCTCGGAATCGCCGGCCGGTTTTCGGTTGTGATTTCGTGCGGCGATCCGCAGGTCAATGCGTTCAAGCCGAGCCCGCGCGGGTTTCTCGCTGCATGCGCGCGCTGGGCGGTCGAGCCGGCCGACGTGCTGTATGTCGGCGACCGCGCCGATGCCGACGCCGCGGGGGCCGCGGCGGCAGGGATGCCGGCGGTCATCATCGGCTCGGCGCGCCCGAGTCCTGACCAGCATTTCATCACGCTCCCAACTCTTGAAAGGCTTCGTCATGTCCTCGACGACGACGGTTGTTGACCGCCCGGTCCCGCTCGACCTCTGGGCGTACGTGCAGATAGCGCGCATCGACCACTGGTTCAAGAACGTGTTCATGCTGCTCGGGGTCGTGCTCGCAGTCTTTTACGAGCCGCGA
>JBPYEE010000174.1:0-4517 GCA_051985095.1 Vicinamibacterales bacterium
GCCGCCCGATCACGGCGCGTCAGGATCGCGAATCCGATTCCGCGCTCCGCTGTTTCGTAATGCTGGTCGATCCAGCCACGGATCAGACGGCCGTAGCCATCGACGCCGAATGCAGCGTAGCCGTACTCCCTCGTGTCTCGATTGAAGAGCACAACAACATCGGGTGAATGGTCCTCGAACATCCGTACGATCGCCGGCTCGCCGAACGCGATCAGCTCGGGCGGCATGAAATTCACGAGCGGGACCGACGTCCGGCGCCGGGCTAAGTAGTTGATCATCGCGCCCTCCGGAAGCACCGCCACCGTGTCGGCCGGACGCGTCAGTCGATCGATGCGGTCGACGGCGTCCTGGACCGACGCCCCTTGCCATTGACCGACAGCCGACGACGCAAGAAACCGGTCCGCGCCTGAACCGACCTGGACCACCTTCACCCGGTACCATGTTGCCGCGAGGGCCACATACGGAACCAAGATCCCGATGAGCGAGGCGGCCAGCGTCCATCGCGTACGACGCGCGGCCTCGACGGTCGCGAGCCCAGCGACCCGTCGCGGAAAAGTGTCCATCGCGACGACCACGACAAGCGTCATCGCAGGCAAAGCGAGATAGAAGCCGTATCGAGCAATCGAAGCGTTCAGCCACATTTTGGCCAGAAGTATCGTGGCGAACGCGGACCAGATCACACGGGCAAGCCGGCGAGTCTCGCCGTTTCGACGACAAGCAGCGTCCATATCATGACCGAGATCGCCGTGTCCCCTCCTCGTTGCCGCGCTACCGATCCAGGCGATCAGGGCCACCAGTGGCAAGGCCCTCGGCAGCGCGGATGAAAGATTCAGCACTACACAGAACACCGCCAGCAGCGCACGTCCGATCCAACGGGTCCGCGCTCGTGGGCGACATTCAATGGCGACGGCAAGAACGGCGTACGCGGCGCACACGCCGAAGGACACCGTCAACGAGATGGCGTTGTTGACGGGGTGATCGACGCCCAGGAGCGTCGCATAAAACCTGTTGGCGCGGATCGCAGGGTGCAGGGCTGTAATCCATCCTGACGTCACGACGTCGAGTGCCTGGTGCCAGGGCATCGGTCCCCAACACCGAAAATACAGGAGGAATAGCGCCGGTGCGACCGAGGCCGTCACCGCGAACACGGTCGTGGCGGCGAACAACCGGCCATACCGACCGTGCCTGGCCGAGACCGCGACGCCGCACGCCAAGCCCACAAAGCACGCCACAGGGGTTTCGGGCTTGGTCAGTATCAGCAGCCCAAAACCGATCCCACTCAGAGCCGCCCAGGGGATCGATTGCCGCGCCAGAGCGAGCGTACCGGCGATCACGGTCGCGACGGCAAGGGCCAAACTATGCGTGGCTTCGTGTGCGTACGGCGTGACGAAGTTGTAGTTTCCCACGTCCGTGTACTGGGAGAAACCGAACAGCACGACCGCAATCACCGTCGCCACGTGAGCGGTGGCGCGATCGGCCGCCCAATCGATCATTCGGTGAATTCCCGCCATGGTCGCCGCAAAAATCACGAGGTTGGCGGCAATGAGCGTCCTCAGCGACACGCCGAAGAGCGCGAACCAGAGCGCGTTGACATACGGAGACAGCGGTCCGAACAGCGTTGCGATGTCGCGGTAAAGCATGCGGCCGTGCGTGATCTGCCACGGGAGGTACAGTTCTCGTCCGAAGTCGATAAGCGGGTCGGGCCACTTGAGCCAGCTCCACCATGCCAACGCGACACCGAGCGTCGCGTAGAGCATGGCAGTTCCGGATCGGGCCATCGTCCGCGGAATGAGGCAGTCTCCTGACGCGGGGTTCTGCCTCATGAAGGCGCTGTCACATGGTGCGCTTGTGAACCGCTCTCGGTGCTGAAGGCGACACGTGTGCAACCGGAAACATCGGAGCACTGTGGAAGCCTTCCGGCCCGAGCTCCTGCGCTAAGCGGCACGCGGCGGGACCACCCGGTGGCGGGCGTTACAACGGCCGAACGTCCGATAAGATCACGCCGATTTCGGTCCCTTTGTTCGACCAAAGATGAATGCGCACGTCGTCGAGGTCGCGTCGAGGCTGGCAAGATGCGCTTGGTGCTGATCCTTCGTGGCTATCACCTTGACTAACCTCGAGAACGGAGTTGCGCAGAGTCCTCCGGCCGCCGCTGAATGCAACGATCCATGCCACGTCACCGGTCTCATTAAACCGATTCGATTCACCTGTTTGGGCGTGCCGCCTCGTGCCTCGGCTTATCCCGGGTCTACATTCGTGTTCGTCTAATGACGGATTGCGTGTCATGGTTGGAGTTGCGAAGTTCCATTGCACGGGCGGGCGCAAACTCACGGCGATGAACGCGACGACACGTTTTTTCGCGATTCAGCGATCACGAGTCGAGCGGATGCTCGATGCACATCTCGCCTCTGAAGACAGGTGCCGGTTTCCCAGACGACTCAGACTTATGTCGCCGACGCAAGCTGGATGGCGATGTGGCTGAAGATCGTGTTCACGCTGTTGCCTGCAAGCTTCCCGGGCGGCTAATCTGGGCTCCAGATAAACAACCCGTCCATCGGTGGGTGTTCACCAAGGGTGGAAGGCGGCAGACCGTACGGGATTCCGTGCCGCCGCTGACCGGGACGCGGCACAGCGTAAGTCAACCTCGACAACCGAGTTCGTCATCTGGATGGATTAGGCGATCCCTACCGCCGCCGTCCCGCCGCTGGCCGGCAAATCAAAGAAATGAACACACAGGAAAGTACAGGCCGTCAGTCTGTCCGATGGCCGTTTCTCCACAGCGGCCAAACAGATATTCCTCACGGGATTTCGTGTCCGCGGATTGCGCGCGGCGCCGCGAGTCCAGAGCCGACCCTTCTGCGGGCTACTGCCTTCGCCGAAGGCGGCGCGCGATGACCCCGACGATGCCTGTGCCAAACAGCAGCAGGCTCGCGGGTTCCGGGACCGCGCCGACCTCGGCGACGATCTGAGTCACGCTGCCATTTGTGGCGGAAAGGCCAAAGGGAAACGGAGAGACCGAGTACACGATGTCGGTGTAGTGGAACCCCGGCGGATTCGGACCCGTCGGGAAAGAAGTGTAGCCGTCGCCCACTAGCATCGGGATCTCCGTGCCACCGCCAGGCCCGAACCCAAAGCCCAATCCTCTTGTGCCAGCCGTTGGAGACGACTGTGTAATCGACAGATCAAGAAAGAACACCGCGGCGTTGGGATTCGACTGTGATGGAAACGTGGTACCCGGCCCCGAAGAAGCGACCTGCCCCAACGTGACGGGCTCCGCCATGTTCCCGGCCAAAAATGTGCTGTCGGTGCCGGTGAAAGTCAGCGCAACCGAATTCGCACCGGTCCCGAGCACGATAGAGTTGGTGCCTCCCCCGGAACACGGCACCGGCTGCACGCAGAAGAACAGACCCTGAACGGTCACCGACGTATTGAATGCCAGATTCCCGTCCGGAAGAATGACCCACGGATCGGCGGTCGCATCCAGGGCGGAGAGGACGATTCCGAGAACAACGCCGGCAACGCTCAACTTGCGCATTTGAATCCTCCGCAAGATCCGGACACCTGAACGATACGGCGCTTCCCTTTCTCTGGACTCCGAAGGTTAGATTGGTCAGCGGCTACCCCTTTTTCGCGGCGTGATCTCACGCGTCTGGGCTGCATGACAAACGACGTACCCGTTTGTAATCGGCGCTGCAGAGCTTGGCGCGTCGCTCTGGTGGCGTCCGCGTATCCGTGTGAACCGCCGACTGTCAGGTGGAAACGTGCGAGTCTACGTACGGTTTTGGGGCATCTGCGGGCGGTTTGCGAATGCAAGGTCACAGTCGAGTGAGACGGAGACTGGCTTCAGAATACGTTGAACTGCGACGTACCTAACCCGACAGGAGCACGGCAGCACCTCAGCGCAGAGAGGGCTGCCTTTCATAAATCGAGTTGTTGGCCCGCACGCTCTTTCGAGACGGTTGTTGAGCGACAATGTTTTCACGCGGCGCCGAACCATGTCTCCACTGCGGTTCGGAGGGTGCTCAGCACGGCGTCCGCGCTGTCATCGGATTGGGCGACCCAGGCGACATAGCCGTCGGGGCGAACAAGCAGTGCGTCGAGACGTGCGGGGCGGCGGTCATAACACTGGCCAGAGGTCGCCTCGACCCGATCGCTCCGCGTCGCGATCATCTCGAGCAATCCTGGTCTTCCGGCCAGGTCGATGAACACGCCCTTACCCGCACGCATTAGCTCGGCGACGAGCGTCGAGCCGCGTCCGGTGTGCAGGGCGAGGTTCGGTGCCCATCGTCCGATCAGCGGATGACCGTCCCGGGCGGTACCCATCGGGTACCGGATATCGACATCGGTGATTGCTTCCGCAACGGATCGAAAGACCCCTTCGTGCTCCAGGAATTGAGCGATCAGGTCGCGCAGCGCCGTCACGTGCTCCCCTGGACGCGCCAGCGCCTCCTGCGCCCGAGTGAGTGTCATCAACCGTTGTCCGACCGGGTGCCGTTCGGCATGATAGGTGTCCAGCA
>JBPYEE010000175.1:0-5468 GCA_051985095.1 Vicinamibacterales bacterium
ACGCGCTCGATTTTCACGACCGGAGTTTCGAGGTGGTCTGCTGCCTGCGTGTGCTCATGCACACGCCGCGCTGGCGTGTGGCGCTCGCCGAGCTCTGCCGCGTGGCCGATCGGCTCGTCATCATCGATTACCCGTCGACGACGAGCGTAGCCGTGCTCGAGTCCCTCGGCCGGCGGGCGGCGCATGCGGCCGGATTCCAGACCGAGGCCTATCGCACATTCACACACGCGACTATTGTCCGCGAACTCGCCGGTTGCGGATTTCGCGTACGGTCTGTCCGTCGGCAGTTCGTGTTGCCGATCGCACTGCACAAGGTCATCGGTTCACGACGCTTCACGTCGTGGTCTGAAGGCGCACTCGCCTCGCTGGGGCTGCTCCGGCACTTCGGGTCGCCTGTTTCGCTCGTCGCCGAACGGTGCGCGTCCTCGTAACCGGTGCGACGGGATTCACCGGCGGGCACCTGGCCCGATCGCTGGCGGCCCGCGGGTACGAGGTCCGGGCGCTTGTACGAGACGTCGGACGAGCGCAGGACCTCGCTGCGCTGGGCATCATTCTCGTCGCCGGCGACTTACGCGAGCCTGAGACACTCATCACGGCCGCCAGGGGGGTCGAGAGCGTCTACAACATCGCGGCGATCTATCGGCAGGCGGGCGTCCGCGCGCAGGCGTATCGCGAGGTCAACGCGATCGGCGCCGAACGGGTTGTGGAAGCGGCGTCACGCGGCGGAGCGCGACGTGTGGTCCACTGCAGCACCGTCGGGGTCCACGGCGATGTCGAGCATCCGCCAGCCGACGAGGATGCGCCGCTCAGACCCGGCGACGTCTATCAGCGGACGAAGCTGGAGGGTGAGCGGCTCGCGCAGCGCGCCGGCGAGCGGCTCGGTGTCGAGGTCACTGTCGCGCGCCCCTCCGGCATCTATGGCGGAGGCGATCGCCGGCTGCTGAAGCTCTTTCGCGGCATCGCGCGGCGTCGGTGGGTCACGCTCGGTACGGGTGAAATCTATTACCATCTGACGCATATCGAGGACCTCGTCGAAGGATTCCGGTTGTGCGGCGAGCATCCGGCGGCCGCCAACCGCACCTATATCCTGGCCGGAGGGGAAGTCACGACGTTGAACGAGCTGGTTCGGCTCGTCGCCAATGCGGCCGGCGTGCCGCCGCCCAGGCGCCACCTGCCCGTGTGGCCGTTCTGGGCCGCCGGTGCGGTGTGCGAAGCGGTCTGCGCGCCGCTCGGAATCGAGCCGCCGATCTTCCGCCGCCGCGTCGACTTCTTCACCAAGAGCCGCGCCTTCGACATCACGCGCGCCAGAACGGAGATTGGCTACACACCGCGTGTCACACTCCGTGACGGCATTCCGCGCACGCTCGAGTGGTATCGGCAGCACGGGTGGGTGTGAGATGTCCGATGAGACGACCACTCAGGAGGTCGCGGTCGCGCGCGATCAGATCGCACGGGCCCAGGATCAGCTGTTCCGATCAACTGCGTCGACCCGGGCCAAATACGCGGCGCTCATCGTTGGACGTCCGGGACTCGGCCCGCTCCTCAAATACGAACTGATTATTACGCTCGCCCAGGCGCGCGCCGGCGCTCTCGGGCTGGCGCTTCGCAAAGCGCTGTATCCGCTCTTGCTCGGGTCCTGCGGCCGCAACGTGGTCTTCGGACAGAACGTCGTGCTGCGCCATCCGCACAAAATCCACGTCGGCAGCAACGTGGTCGTCGACGACAACTGTCTGATCGATGCAAAGGGCGACACCAATCGCGGGATCCGCATCGGCGACGGCGTATTCGTCGGCCGGAACACCATCCTGTCCTGCAAGAACGGCGACATCGAGCTGGCCGATGGCGCGAACATCGGCTTCAACTGCGAGGTGTTTTCCGCCAGCCGCGTCACAATTGGCCGCAACGTCCTGCTCGCGGCCTACGCATACGTCATCGGCGGCGATCACGACTTCTCGGATCCCGCCACCTCGGTGATCGAGCAGCCGCGTGTATCGAACGGCGTCACCATCGGGGACGGGGCGTGGATCGGTGCAGGGGCCAAGATCCTCGACGGCGTCACCATCGGCGATCGCGCCGTCATCGGCGCCGCCGCCGTCGTCCGGGAAAACGTGCCGGCCGCCGCGATCGCCGTCGGCATTCCGGCACGCGTCATCTCGACCAGAACCCCACGTTGAATATCGCGGTCGCCACCTCCAGTCCGTCGGGCAGCGAGGGGGGCCACCTGGTGATCGCCCGGGCGCTGGCCGATGCGCTCGCCCGCGCGGGGCATGAGCCGCATCTCGTCATCACGCCCGACTACGGTTTCGGCCATCTGGCGTCGACCTATCGCGCATCGTGGGCGGCTGACGTCACGACGGTCGATCGCTGCCGCATCGATCACGTCATCAGTCTCCGGTATCCCAGTTTCGCGGTGAGGCATCCGCGACACGTCTGCTGGCTGAATCACACGATGCGCGAGTATTACGACCTGTGGCCGCGGTTCGCGGCGTCCATTTCGTGGCGCAACCGCATCAAGGAGGGCGTTCGTCGGCAGGTGCTCCATGCCGCCGACCGGTGGCTGTTGACGCGCAACGTGACGCGCGTCGTGGCTCAGTCGAAAACGGTGCAGGGGCGCCTGGCCGCGGCCTTCCACATCCAGGCCAACGTCCTGTATCCGCCGCCGCCGCTGCACGACTACCGTTGCCAAGGCTACGATGAGTTCATCTTCAGCGTGTCGCGCCTGGATCCGCTGACACGCGTCGACCTGCTGATCCGGGCGCTCGCCGAACTGCCGGCGCAGCATGTGACGGCCGTCATCGCCGGCGACGGCGAGTGCGCATCCGAGCTGCGCAGCCTCGCCCGGTCGCTGGGCGTCGAAGGCCGTGTCCGGTTTCTCGGCCGGATCGACCAGCCCACGAAGATCGATTGCCTCGCGCGATGTCGGGCCGTGTGCTTCACGCCGTACTCGGAGGATTACGGTTTCGTGACGGTCGAGGCGTTCGCGTCGCGCAAGGCAGTGATCACCTGTCACGATAGCGGTGGCCCTGCGGAGCTCGTGGGCGACGACGAGAGTGGGGTCGTGTGCGAACCGACGGCCGCGTCACTGGCGATTGCGCTGGCGCGCCTCGTCGATGATCGGCGGCTTGCGGAGCGGCTTGGATCCGGCGCGGCCGCGCGCGTGGCGGCCCTGAGCTGGGATCGGGCGGTCGAACAACTGCTTAGCGTATAGTTGCAACGATGGTTTCAATCCGGTATGAGGCGCCGCGTTCGGTTGCCGACGCCGTGCGGCTGATGGAGGCCGACCCGGGGGCCCGCGTGATCGCCGGCGGAACCGACATCCTCGTTCAGTTTCGCGCCGGTCTTCGGCAGCCGACCGCCTTTGTCGATATCAAGCGGATCCCCGACCTGATCGGCCTCACCATCGACCAGGACGGGCTGCGGCTGGGGGCTGCCACGCCAGCCGCCGTTATCGGCGAGCACCCGGAATTTCAACGGTTGTGGCCAGGGCTCGCCGAAGCGGTGCGGTTGATCGGCTCGACGCAGATCCAGGGGCGCGGGACGGTGGGCGGCAATCTGTGCAACGCCTCGCCGGCCGCCGATACCACGTGCGCGCTGATCGTCAACCGGGCCGAGTGCGTGATCGCGGGCGCCCGGGGCGAGCGCACGGTCCCGGTTGAGCGCTTCTGTCTGGCACCTGGACGGACCGTGCTCGAACGCGGGGAGCTGCTCGTGGCGCTTCGCATTCCGCGCCCCGCACCGCGAACAGCCGACGCCTATTTGCGCCTCATTCCCCGCAGCGAGATGGACATCGCGGTGGTGGGGGCGGCTGTCAGTCTCGCCGTCAACGCGGCGGGCGTCTGTACGGCAGCACGGGTCGCGATTGGCGCCGTCGCGCCAACCGCGCTCCTGGTCGAGGGCGCCGCCAGGGCCCTTGTCGGATCGACCCTCGAGGAGGCCGCCCTGCGCACAGCCGGTGACGCGGCGAGCGCGGCCGCGAAACCGATCGACGATAAGCGTGGAACTGCCGCGTACCGGCGGGCGGTGGCGGGCGTTCTGACGCGGCGCGCCGCAACCCTTGCCGCCTCGCGTGCGCGGTCAGCCTGACCGATCAGAGTCGCCGATGAAGCTACATATCCGAACGACCATTAACGGCGAACCGGCAGAATTTCTGTGCGACGGGCACGAAACGCTCCTGTCGGCGTTGCGCAACGGTCTTGGCCTGACCGGCACGAAAGAGGGCTGTTCGACCGGCGATTGCGGGGCGTGCTCGATCCTCATGGACGGCCGGCTCGTGCCGTCGTGCCTGGTGCTGGCGCCGGAGGCGCAGGATCGATCGATCACGACGATCGAGGGGGTGGCGCACGATGACGCCCTGCATCCGCTGCAGCAGAAGTTTCTCGAACACGCGGCGCTGCAGTGCGGCATCTGCACGCCGGGATTCATTGTCGCCGCAAAGGCGTTACTTGACGCGCGGCCTCATCCGACAGAGGAGGAAACGCGCTTGTGGCTCGCGGGCAACCTGTGTCGCTGCACGGGGTACGACAAAATCATTCGTGCGGTGCTCGACACGGCCGCGCAGCGGGCCTGACGGCCTGCAGGACGAGGACCTGAGATGAGCGAACGGACATTTCACGTCGTCGGCACGCGACCGGTCCGGCACGACGGTGTCGACAAGGTCACGGGGCGAGCCGCCTATGGCGCCGACGCACAATGGCCCGGCTTGCTGCACGGCGTGCTCGTGCGCAGCCCGCACGCACACGCGCGCATCGTCTCGATCGACACCGCCGCGGCCGAGGCAATGTCCGGCGTCAAGGCCGTTCTCGTGGCGACGGAGCTGCCCGACACGACGGCAGCCGTGTCGCTCGGCGAGGCGACCCTGGATTTGCGCGACATCGGCCACAACATGCTCGCGCGGGGCAAGGTGCGGTATCACGGGCAGGCGGTTGCCGCCGTGGCCGCCATCTCGCTCGATATCGCGCGCGAGGCGGCAGACCGGATTGTGGTCACCTACGAAACGCTGCCGCCCGTGCTGACCGTCGACGAGGCCATGGCGCCGGATGCGCCGATTCTGGACCCGGACCTGGTGCCCAAAGGGGCACCCACACCACCGAAGGCTCCGACCAATGTCGCGTCCCGCCATGAGCTGAAGCGCGGCGATGCCGATGCGGCCTTTGCCAGAGCCGACCTGGTGATTGAACGCGAATTTCGAACCCCAACCGTGCACCAGGGGTACATCGAGCCACACGCCTGCGTGGCGCGCTGCGGCGAAGACGGCCGCGCGGTGGTGTGGTGCACGACGCAGGGCCCGTTCTTCGTCCGCGACGCCTGCGCCGGCCTCACAGGGCTCGACCCGGCGCATGTCAAAGTCGTGCCGAGCGAGATCGGCGGCGGATTCGGCGGAAAGATCGTCGTGTACCTGGAACCGATCGCGATCGCGCTGTCCCGAAAGGCTGCCGGTCGGCCGGTCAAGATGGTGATGAGCCGCGATG